>CAMJHJ010000041.1 GCA_946405485.1 uncultured Bacteroidales bacterium
GCCCATGCGGTGGGTTCCCGTATGCGCCGCATCACGGGCGACCAGTATGACCAGTTCAGCGTCGACTTCCAGTTCGGAAACGGTGTCCACTGCCACAGCATGTGCCGCCAGATCGACGGCTGCACCACCGCCGTCCGCGAAGAGGTCGTCGGCACCAAGGGTTACTGGCGCAGCGACAAGAAGGAAATCTATGACCTGCAGGGCAATGTCCTCTGGAAGTATGACGTGGATGCCGAGAAGGCGGAGCACGCCCAGAACAACCCTTACGTCCTGGAGCATGTCGACTGGGTCAACCACATCCGCAAGGGCGAAATGCATGTAGAGGCTGAGGAGACCGCTATCTCCTGCCTGGCCGGCGTGATGGGCCGTGAGGCCGCCTATACCGGCGAGTCTGTGACCTGGGATGAGATCAACGCCTCCCAGATCGACTACATGCCCGAAAAGCTCGAGATGGGCAAGATGGACATGTCCAAGTATACCGTTCCGGTTCCGGGTAAGCCGAAGGAAAAGAAATAAAGACTCCGGAACATGGATAGAAGAGATTTCTTTAAGACCTCGCTCCTGGGGGCCGGCGCCGTCGCGGCTGCCTCTTCGCCCCTGGGACTGCTTTCGGGCTGCGCCCCGAAGGAGAAGTCCGACGTAGAGCTGCGTCTCTCTTTCCAGCATGGCATCGCCCCCGGCGAAACGCTTGCCGAAAAGCTGGACTACATGGAGAAACTCGGAGTCGTCGGATACGAGCCCGGCGGACAGTATCTGCTGTCGCACTATAATGAAATCGAGCAGAACCTGCGCGGCCGGAACATCAAGGTGTCCGCCATCTGCGCGGGATTCAGGGGTTTCATCCTGGCCGAGGATCCGGCCGTGAAGGCTGAATTCGATACTTCGATGCGCGAGATCATCGATGCGGCTGGCCAGATCGGTTCGGTCGGCGTCATCATGGTGCCGGCGTTCAACCACCAGAAGCCTTGCCGTCCCCATACGCAGGAAACCCGCGATTATCTGGTCGAGCAGCTTCGTGAACTGGGAAAATATGCCTTGGACCATGGCACGGCCGTGATCCTGGAGCCGCTCAACCGCAAGGAGGCGTTCTATCTGCGTCAGGTCGCCGATGCCGCCGCCATCTGCCGGGATGCCCAGTGCGAAGGCGTTAAGTGCATGGGTGATTTCTGGCACATGAAGGAAGAAACCTCCGACTATGCCGCTTTCATGGCGGCCGGCTGGGGTTATCTGCGGCACGTCCACATCGCATCCAAGGGTGACCGGAAGATGCCGGGCGAGTGCCCCGAATGCGATGGGTACCAAAACGGTTTCAAAGCCCTCAAGGAGTTCCATTACAAGTATTACGTCAGCTTCGAATGCGGCTGCGGAGGAGACCGGGAGGTCCTGGTGCCGGCGGCCGTGGAACTGCTGAGACAGCAGTGGGCGGAAGCCTGACGGACTGATTTTAAAACGACTTAACGACTCGAATCCCATGATTCCTTGGGGATACCGGCGCGCCTTCCGGTGCTGCATCCTGTTGTTTCTGCTGGGGACTTTGATCCAGTTGCTCTTCGGACCGGTGCCGGGGCATCTGCTGCACTATCCGTGGAGCGTGGCCGCGGCGCTGGTATATGTCTATATCCTGGTCGTGATCGTTTTCCTTTCCGGGAAGCATCCGCGGCTGCTGCGTTTGTCCGACCCTTACACCGGCGTCGCTTCGATTGTTTCGGTGGTTTGCCTGTGTATCTTGTTCGGCTTGCTTCCCCAGAGCCGGGAAGCGAGTGGCCCCGCTGCCTTGCTGGGCTGGACGGACATGCGTTCCAGCTGGGCCTTCAACTTCCTGATGCTCTGGATGATGACGGGTATCGGCCTGTCCGTGGTGTCCGGCATCCGCGCCCCCAAATCCCGTCGACTGGCCTCCACCTTGTCGCACTTGGCCGTGTTCCTTGTGCTGCTGGGTGGTTTCTTCGGCAATGGGGACAAGCAGGAGGCGCTGGTCAGGGCGGAACGGGGTATTCCTGTCGCTATCGGCCAGAATGAGGATGGAGAGACCGTCCAGATCCCGTTCATGCTGCTCCTGAATGACTTTACCATCGAGGAGTATCCGACGGACCATACCCCCAAGCGATTTCTTTCCGAGGTCACGATCCTGACGAAAGAGGGAAGGGTACCGGTCGAGATTTCCGTCAACCACCCGGCCCGCAAGGGCCCTTGGCGGATCTATCAATATGGCTATGATGTATCCCGCGGGCGGATGAGCGAATACAGCGACCTGCTGTGTGTCAAAGATGGCTGGTATCCGTTGATCGCATCCGGCCTCTGGTTGCTGCTCGCGGCGGGTGTCCTGATGTTTTTCACGGCCGGGGGATCCCGGAAAAAGAAGGAGGACGGGCAATGAGTTGGGAAATGTTTACCGCCTTTGCCATTGCGGCGGCCCTGTGCTGGGTATTCGGAGCCGTTCTGGCTTTCATTTCCAAGAAAACCTGGCCGGCGGCGACGGTCTCGTTGCTCGGGACGCTGGTCCTGCTGGTCTTCATCGTCGGGATGTGGGTGAGCCTGAAGCGTCCGCCGATGCGTACGATGGGTGAGACCCGGCTCTGGTATTCTTTCTTCCTGTCGGCCATCGGAATCGTCATTTTCCTGAGCTGGCGCTATAAGTGGGTCCTGTCTTTCAGCGCCTTGATGTCGGTCGTGTTCCTGTGTATCAACCAGTTCAAGCCGGAGATCCATAGCCGGCCCCTGATGCCGGCGCTCCAGAGTCCCTGGTTCGTTCCCCATGTGATCGTGTATATGTTTGCGTATGCGCTGCTTGGTGCCGTCACCTTATATGCGGTCTGGCTTTGGATCCACTCTTCCCGTCTGGCCGGGGCTTCACGCACGATGCCTTCACCCGAGGAGATGCGCCGATGTGATGTCCTGGTGCGTGTCGGATGGGCCTTCCTGACTTTCGGGATGGTGATGGGGGCGCTTTGGGCCAAGGAGGCCTGGGGAGACTGGTGGAGCTGGGATCCCAAGGAGACATGGGCCTTCACCACTTGGCTGGCTTATCTGGGTTACCTTCATTTGCGGAAACGTCCTCCGTTCAAGGGGGATGTCCGTGTGGCGTTCGTCGTCCTGATCCTTTGTTTCCTGTTGCTGCAGATGTGCTGGTGGGGCGTCAATTATCTTCCTTCGGCCCGCGGCATCAGCGTACACACGTATTAAAGTGTCTTGACATAGGCCCGCCTGCGCTTTACGGTCTCGTGCCTGAAGCGCTTCCACAGGTGCAGGATGGCGGCGTTGTCTTCCAGGTTGAGGTTGGTTTCTCCATACTTCAGGCCCGGGGAAGTGCGCAGGCGTTCCGAGAGCCGGGCTGCGATGCAGACGCTGACTCCCCGGTTCATCCAGGCGGGATCCACGCCGATCAGGGCGAAATCGATGATTTCCGGACGACGCTTGGCCTTGAGGATATCGATCAGGGCCCGGGGCGTCAGGTGTCCGTCGCTGAGCTGCATCGCCTTCGAGATGCTCGGTAGGCAAAGGGCGATCAGGATGACCTTGTCGTTTTCGTCCAGGACCACGGCGGCGTGTTTTTCATCCACCAGCAAGGTGAAATTGTCCACCATCAACTGCTTCATGCTCTCGGTGAAAGGCACGGTGCCGTAAATATGTTCGTAGGATTTGTCCAAGATATCGAAGAATCCGTCCACATAGCGTTTGATGAAGTCACGGCCGCTTTTAGCGGGGCCGAAACGCAGGTTGTAACGCTTCATGATGAACTGGGACATTTCGAACATCTGCTTCTCCGTCTCGGGGTCTGCCGCATAGACGCGGGATTCCAGCCAATCCACTTCCTTGACATAACCCAGCCGCTCGATGAAATCCATGTAGTAGGGCGGGTTGTACTGCTCCTCGAAGGTTTCCGGTTCATCGAAACCCTCGACCAGCAGGCCTTCGCGCTCCAGGTCCGAGAAACCGAGCGGACCGCAGACCGTGTCCATGCCTTTCGCCCTGCCCCAGGCCTCCACTTTTTCAAACAAGGCCTTGGCGACCTCAAAATCCTCGATACAGTCGAAGCGGGTGAAGCGGATGCGCTTCTGTCCCATCTTTTCGTTGGAAGCTTTCTGGAGGATGCCGCTGATGCGTCCGGCCATCACTCCGTCTTTGTAGGCATTATAATAGACGGCTTCGCAGGTTTCATAATAGAGATAATCTTTGCGAAAAATCTTCTTTTCATCCACCCAGAGCGGCGGGACATAACTGGGATTGCCTTTGAACAGACGGTTCGGGAAATTCAAGAAATCAAGTTGCTGACGACGGGTCAGGGTCTCGACAATCTCAATCATAGGTTTTGGCTTTAGTTTCTCGCGGAAACAAAGGTAAGAAAAATATGGAAATAGTATGTATATTTGTATCCTATGGATGAGATTATCAGGGATATTACGGCCCAGGAGTACAAAGAAGGCTTCGTAACGGAAGTCGAGCAGGAATTCGTGCCCAAAGGCCTGAATGAGGATATCATCCGCTTGATTTCCGCCAAGAAGGGAGAGCCCGCCTGGCTCCTCGATTTCCGGCTGGATGCCTTCCGGAAATGGCAGGCGATGAAGCAGCCCTCCTGGGGTCATCTCACCCTGCCTCCCATCAACTACCAGGACATCATTTATTACGCTGCGCCCAAGAAAGACAGTGAGCGTCCCAAGGAGATCGACCCGGCCCTCGCCGAGACCTTCGAGAAGCTCGGCATTCCGCTCCGGGAGCGGGAAGCGCTGGCCGGTGTGGTGGCGGTGGATGCCGTCTTCGACTCCGTCTCCGTGACGACGACCTTCCGCAAGACCCTTGCGGAGAAAGGGATTATCTTCTGCTCTTTTTCCGAAGCGGTACGCGAGCATTCCGAACTGGTCCGGAAGTATCTCGCCAGCGTCGTGCCGGCGGGAGACAATTATTTCGCGGCACTCAACAGCGCCGTCTTCAGCGACGGATCTTTCTGCTACATCCCGAAAGGTGTGAAGTGCCCGATGGAGTTGAGCAGTTATTTCCGCATCAATGCAGCCGGCACGGGGCAGTTCGAGCGTACGCTCATCGTGGCGGACGAGGATTCGACCCTCAGCTACATGGAGGGTTGCACGGCGCCGATGCGGGATGAGAATCAACTGCATGCGGCGGTGGTCGAAATCATCGTCGAGAAGGGCGCGGATGTCAAGTACAGCACTGTCCAGAACTGGTATCCCGGCGACGCTGAGGGCCGGGGCGGCATCCTGAACCTGGTGACCAAGCGGGGCATTTGCAAAGGAGAAGGTTCGCACCTGAGCTGGACCCAGGTCGAGACCGGCTCCGCAGTGACCTGGAAATACCCCAGCACCATCCTGAAAGGAGATTACAGCGCCTCGGAGTTCTATTCTGTCGCGGTAACCAACAACCGCCAGCAGGCTGATACCGGCACCAAGATGATCCATCTGGGCCGGGGGACACGGAGCCGCATCGTCAGCAAGGGTATCTCCGCAGGGGAAAGCCAGAACAGTTACCGCGGACTGGTGCAGATGAATCCGGGCGCCGACGGCGCACGCAACTATTCGCAGTGTGACAGCCTGCTGATCGGCTCGCGCTGCGGGGCGCATACTTTCCCGGTGATCCGCAGCCTCAATCCCACGGCGGTCGTGGAGCATGAGGCCACCACCTCCAAGATCAGCGAAGACCAACTCTTTTATTGCAACCAGCGTGGCCTGGGACCCGAAGAGGCTGTCGGGCTGATTGTCAACGGATATGCCAAGGAAGTGCTCTCGCGCTTGCCGATGGAGTTCGCCATCGAAGCGCAGAAGCTTCTGCAAGTCTCACTCGAAGGCTCTATAGGATAGCGTATGGAATGGACTGAAATCGTATTGTTTAGCCTTGGAGGGAAGCCGGTGCTGCTGGTGGACCTGATCAGTTCCGTCCTGGGACTGACCTGCGTGTTCCTGGCTGGCCGCAACTCGAAGTATAACTTCTGGGTGGGCTACCTGTACACGGCGGCCCTCTTCTTCCTGTTCTGGAGCCGCAACCTTTACGCCAACCTTCTGCTGCAGCCTATCTCTTTGGCCATCAATGTCCTGGGACACTGGCGCTGGACGCACCCCAGGGAGTCGGAGCGTTCATCGGAGGATGCGAACAAACTGAAAGTCAGCATGTTGAGCTGGCGGGACCGGGGCTTCGTGATCGGCGCTATCCTGGTGGTGGCTCTGCTTTGGGGCTGGGCGATGGATTCACTTTTCCCCGCCGACCCGCACCCGTATCTGGACTGCTGTGTGACCGTGCTGATCCTGACGGCCCAGTTGCTTTCGGCTTTGAAGAAATGGGACTGCTGGATCGCCTGGCTCCTGGTCAATGTGACGCAGATCATCCTGCACATCAGCGTGGGCAATGTGTTCATGCCCATCGTCTGCGCCCTGTACCTGGTCAACGGCCTGTGGTCGCTCTGGTCTTGGTGGAAACTTTATCAGAAAAAAGCATAACGACATATGAAGCTCTTGGAAATAAAGAACCTGCATGCTTCGGTGGAAGGGAAGGAAATCCTCCGTGGGATCGACCTGAGTGTCGGACGGGGCGAGGTCCATGCCATCATGGGCCCCAACGGGGCTGGCAAATCCACGCTGGGAGCCGTTCTGACCGGCCGTCCCGGCTATGAAGTGACCGAAGGTGAGGTGAAGTTTGACGGCCGGGACTTGCTGGCGATGGCACCGGAAGAGCGTGCCTGGGCCGGTCTTTTCCTTTCTTTCCAATACCCGGTCGAAATTCCCGGCGTATCGATCACCAATTTCATGAAAGCGGCGGTGAATGCGCGTCGGAAGGCGCAGGGTCTGGAGGAAATGAAGGCCGGCGAGTTCCTGAAACTGATGAAGGAGAAGATGGCTTTTGTCCAGATGAAGGGTGAGATGGCCAAACGGGATGTCAACGTCGGTTTTTCCGGCGGCGAGAAGAAGCGGAATGAGATTTTCCAGATGGCGATGCTCGATCCGGTCCTGTCCATCCTGGACGAGACGGACAGCGGACTGGACGTGGATGCGCTCAAGGTCGTGGCAGCGGGCGTCAATGCGCTCCGCACGCCGGAAAAGTCCGTGCTGATCATCACGCACTACCAGAAGCTCCTGGAATATATCGTGCCGGACGTGGTCCATGTGCTGAAAGAGGGCCGCATCGTGCGGACCGCAGGCCGTGAACTGGCCGAACAGATTTGGAAAGAAGGTTTCGAAAGTATCGTATGAGCCGGGTATTCATCGTAGGTTCTTCGGAACTGCCGCAGCAAGTCTCCGTGGGTCGGGACGAAAGGCTCGACTGGGTGTTCGTCGTCCTGCCCGGAGTCAGCGCCACGGTACCGCTGACCGTCGATATCGATGGGCAGGGAGCCGAGGTGCACCTGTCCGGTCTGTTCCTCTGCGGCGGTGAGGAACGGGTGACCTTCGATATCGAGGTCCGGCACAACGTGGGAGATTCCCGGTCCTACCAGTTTTTCAATGGGATAGCAGGAGGGGAGTCGCGGACAGCGTTCCACGGACGCATCCTCGTCCGTCAGGACGCGCAGCGGATCAAGGCGTTCCAGGAGAACCACAACATCCTGCTGAGCGAGGACGCCCGGGTTGAAACGACCCCGCAACTGGAAATCTATGCCGATGACGTAGAGTGCTCACACGGCGCGACGACCGGTTTCCTGAATGCCGAGGAACAGTTTTACATGCGCTCGCGGGGCATTCCTGAGGCGGAGGCGAAGGTGCTGCAGATGATATCTTTCCTTTCTCCGGTGCTCGAGCGCATCTCTGATGCAGGGGAGCGTGAGCGTCTTTCAGCCGAAGTGGAGGCGGCGGTCCGCAGCCTATGATCACCCATCCGCACGTGAAGGTCAACCTCGGTCTGTCGGTATTGCGCCGGCGCGCGGACGGGTATCACGACATCGAGACCCTGTTCGTACCCTGTCACAGTTTTTCAGATACGCTGGAAATCGTCGTCGGCGACGATTGGAGCGAGACTTCCGCATCGCTGTTCGCACGTTATGCGACATCCGAGGTGGCGCAGGCGATCGCTCCGGACGGATCGCTGATGATGACGGTTGCCCGTAGCGGCGGCGTGGACTGGGATCCGCTGAAAGACCTGACGGCCAGAGCCTACAGCTTGCTGGCTTCAGACCACAAGTTGCCGCCGATGAAGATTTACCTGGAAAAGACTTCACCCGTCGGTGCGGGTCTGGGCGGTGGTTCTTCGGATGCTGCCTTCGCGCTGCGGATGATTTCCGAGCTCGCCGGGCTGGGCCTGCCGGATGAGGCGCTGGCCGCTTATGCCGCCCGTCTGGGCAGCGATTGCGCATTTTTCGTCTACGACCGTCCGATGCTGGGTGAAGGCCGCGGAGAGATCCTGACGCCCTATGATCTGGACTTGACCGGCTTCGAATTGCGTGTCGTGGTGCCTGAGGGCATCGCCGTGAGCACAGCCGAAGCCTATCGCGGCATCGTTCCGCGGGAGGCGACTCCTCTGCGGGAAGCGCTGGCGCTGCCGGTGACGCAGTGGCGCGACACCCTCGTCAACGATTTCGAAGCCACCGTCTTCGCCGTCCACCCCGCCCTCGCCGCCTTCAAGCAATCTCTCTACGACCAGGGCGCCGTTTATGCTTCCATGTCTGGAAGCGGTTCCGCCCTTTTCGGCCTCTTTCCCCGATAGATACGCCCTGACTTGTCCCCTCCGTATTCAAGATGATGTTTTTATGAGCAAGCGTTTGAGATCCTTCTCCGGCAGATTGACCCGGATTATCGTGGCCATCGTCCTGGTGACGATGACTATCATTTCTGTGTTGGCTTTCATCCTGACAGCGACGGGGTTTTATGAATCTTTCAAAGCGCATTTCGAGGATGCCATCGAAAGCATCAGCCTCAGTATCACGCTGAACCTGGAGAAGGTCGAAATCTCCGCTGCCAATATCGCCGATGAAGTCACCTGGCACATTTCTACCCCTGAAGTCGTCACTTCGACGTTGGAGTATGAGATCGCCGTCAACAACAGTCTGACCGGATGCGGGGTCGGGTTCATTCCCGATTTCTTCCCGACAAAGGGAAGATGGTTCGAGCCATATGCCTATATCTCTGAGGGGCGGCCCGTGGTTCAGGATATCGGCTCGGACTCCCATGATTATTTCCAGTCCGAATGGTATACATCTGGCCTGTCTGCAACCGGAGGGGTCTGGTCCAGACCTTATCTTGACAGGGATGGGGCCGGCACCCTGTTATGTACCTACAGCCTGCCCATCAAGCAATCTGACGGGACGACGGTAGCCGTAATGGGTGCGGACTTATCCTTGATCTGGCTGGCTGACCTTTTGCACGACATCGACATCCGGGAGAATGCGATGGACTTTTTGCCCTCCTTCCTTGGGAAAAAGGATCAGGGGATATACAGTTTCATCTTAGGGCCCGATGGGGAATACATCGCACATCCGGACCGGGCGCGTTTCCTTGGCGGAAAGAATTATTTCGAATATGCGGATGCCGCTGAAGACGATGAATACCGGATGTTGGGGGAGGATATGTGTAATGGCCTGTCCGGAGATAAGGTCGTACGGCTGGACGGACGCAAGTATGAGGTCTTCTTCGCCCCTCTTTCAAGTTCCGGATGGTCCATGGCGATTGCAGTCCCGCTGATCAGTCTCTTGAGACCGGCGCTCACTTTCGGCTCCGCCATCCTTCTCCTGACTCTTCTGGGCCTGCTGATCGTGTCCCTTATCAGTCGCCGGGCCATTAAAACGTTTACCAGACCTTTGGTGCAATTGGCTGATTCAGCGACTGAAGTGGCCCATGGTAAATTTGACACTCCGCTTCCTGACATCCGGACCAGGGATGAGATCGGCCTGCTGCGTGATTCTTTCGACAATATGCAGCAATCTCTTTCCCGGTATATCGCCGACCTTACTGAGACGACCGCGCAGAAAGCTTCGATGGAAAACGAATTGGATGTCGCAAGGAAAATCCAGATGTCCATGCTTCCGCTGACCTGGCCGGCTTTTCCCGAACGGAAAGACATCGATATCTATGGCGGCGTGACCCCTGCGAAAGCCGTGGGAGGCGATATGTATGATTTCTGCCTGCGCGAAGGCAAGTTGTATTTCTGCATCGGCGATGTCTCCGGCAAAGGCGTTCCGGCTTCATTGGTGATGGCCGTCGTCAGTTCCTTGTTCAGGACCATCTCAGCATCAGAGGACAGCCCGGGCAAGCTGGTGTCCGTCATCAACGATTCCATGTCCGCCCGCAATGAAAACATGATGTTCGTCACGCTCTTTGCGGGAGCGCTTGACCTGGAAACCGGAGAGTTGATGTATTGCAACGCAGGCCATAACGCTCCGTTTGTCCTGGTGGACGGGGTTCCCCGCTCTCTGGAGACGGATGCCAATGTCCCTGTCGGCATCATGCCCGAATGGAATTACTCGCAACAATCGACCGTGCTCCCGAAGGGGGCGGCTCTCTTCTTATATACGGACGGGCTTACTGAAGCCGCTTGCGCCGACGATTCCCTTTTCGGGGAGGCAAGGGCGCTCGCCGCGCTCGCCGGTTTGAAATCCACGACCTCGGCGCAGGAAATCTTCGCCCATATGAAGGACGCCGTCAAAGAATTCGTCGGTGATGCAGAGCAGAGCGATGACCTCACCCTGCTCGTGATCAAGAGAGTCGGTCAAGGATAAACTGATTTGTCGGACACAATGAAAAAACTCTTTACATCCCTCGCCCTCGCGCTGTTGTTCGCACACGCCCTGCCCGCCCAGGATGCAAAGTCCTATTTCGTGGATGGCTTCCACGGCGGCTATTACGGCCATTATCCCCTTGACAGCTATACCGGCTATATCTGCGACCTCCTGCAGACGCAGGGGCTCGCCCTGATCGTCGCTGACCTTTCCGCTCAACTGTAACGATTGTGCCTGTATCCCTACGGCGCAGAGCAGCGTTGCAGCTCCGGTAAGGACGGTCGCAATCGTTCTTGCTAGAAAGTTGTTTTTCATCAGATGATTATTGAGTATAGTTAGTGATTAATCCAAGCTGTCATGCGGCTCCGAATCCATCCACAGCTCGAGCCGGCCGCCGGCGACGAGGTCGCTGTGGTCGATCTGCAGCGTGTGGAGCGGAGTCCCGTTGAGGGTGGCCTTGCGGATATAGACCTGCCCGGGACCGTTGCCGTGGGCGATGACGGTGAAATCACCGCCTGGGAGACGGAAACGGATCCGGTTGAAAACCGGACTGGTGACCTGGTAGACGGTATTGCCCGGGCAGGACGGATGGAGTCCGGCCGCCGCCAGGATGTACCATGCGGACATCTGCCCGCAATCCTCATTGCCGCAGATTCCTTCCACGGCGTTGGAATAGGCGTTCCGGCAGATGGTCCGGGTCCATTTCTGGGTCTGGGAGGGTCTGCCGAGCGCATTGAACAGGAATGGTACGAAATGCACCGGCTCGTTCGCATGGTTGTAATATTGGTTCCAGCGGAAATCCAGCGGCGTGTGTTCGAAGAACTCTTCCAGTTCCGCCAGGGCCTTTTCCTTGCCGCCCAGAAGTTCAAAGAGACCGTCCGGATCGTGCGGGACGAACCAGCCCTGCTGGAAAGGGTTGCATTCGATACATCCGTACCATTCAGCCGTGCGTCCGGCTTCCGGAGCCGGAATCCATTCCCCGTCGGCGGACCTTGGCCGGAACCAGCCGAAGTCCGGGTCGTACAAGTTGCGCCAGGCGCCGGCCTTCGTTTCATACAGGGCTTTCCCGTCCGCATCTCCCAGCGCCTCGGCCATCCGGCTGATGCACCAGTCTCCATACGCGTATTCAAAGGTATGGGAGATGCTCAGTGAACCCGGGGTGAACCCGTCCGGACCATTGCCGGTGACTTCGGACGACCGGCGGGCATAGTCATAAGCTTTCGCAAGATCGAAAGTCCGGATTCCTTTGGCCCAGGCGTCGGCTACCACGCTGAGAGCCGGATTCCCGAGCATGCAGCCCGAATAGGAATTGACGATCTCCCAGCGCTCGAAATATCCGCGTCCGCTCTGTTCCGCCAGGGTCATCAGGGAATGGATCAAATCTGAATTGACCTCCGGCCAGATCAGGGCATACAGAGGCATCTGGCTCCGGAATACGTCCCAACCGCTGAAAACTGTCCGTTTCCGGAACGAGGGATCCTTTTCATGAACCTGCAGGTCGCCTCCTACATAGCGCCCGTCCACATCCGATGCGATCCGGGGATCGATCATCGTATGGTAGAGTGCCGTATAAAACACGGTCCTTTCCTCGGGCGTACCGCCTTCGATCTCGATCCGGCCGAGTTCCTGCTCCCATTGCCGGACGGCCTGAGCATGGACCTCGTCGAAGGTTTTTCCTTCCAGTTCTGCCTGGAAATTGCGGCGCGCGCCTTCCAGTCCAGTAAAAGACAGGGCGACGGATACACAGACCGTTTCTCCTTCCGTTGTCGGGAATTCTGCGAAAAAGCCGATGTGTTTTCCTTCGATCTCTTCCATGCCGGGGAGGATTTCCGCCTCCGAAACCCGCTGAAGATAGGCTTGGCTCACGACCTCTTTCCGTTTACGGACCCAGTCATCCGGAATGTCCGCCGACCAGAATCCGCTGCGGGTAAAGGGTTTGCTGAATTCGGCGTGGAAATAGAGCGTATAATCCGCTCCGCCTTCCCCGTTGCCCCAACCCCCGCAGGCAGGCGTGCAATGCATCCAGCCTTCCAGAGACCTGTCATCCAGGATATGGGCATATTCCATTTCAGCCGTTCCGCCTACCCTCCGGGCGAGATCCACCTGGATCCGGGAGACTTCATCGGCCGGGAAGGTGAAACGCATCACACCGCCGTGGGGCGAAGCCGTCAGCTCGCTGCGGATGCCATAGTCCGTCAGGAGGGTGCTGTAATAACCCGGACTTGCGGTCTCGCCGGACTTGTCATAGCGGGAACGCCATCCTTTGACACTTCCGTCTGCCAATCCGGCCGTCGTATGCATCGGGCCCGTGGTCGGCATCACCAGGAAATTTCCGAATTCCCCGTACCAGCCGGTCCCGCTCATCTGCAGCATCGAAAAGCCTTCGATGGTTTCCATTTCATAACTGTAGCCGGGCGCGTTGTCTCCGCCGGTGACGGTGTTGGGATTAACCTGTGTCATCCCGAACGGCGTAGCCGCTCCGGGGAAGGTTTTTCCCAGGCCGTGATATACACCGGCGGCGTCAATGCTGGTCGTTGCTCCGATGAAAGGATTCACGGCATCCGTGACAGAGGGATGGTTCGCGCAGGAAATAGCCGTCAGGACGGCAATGGTCAACAGCGGTGTGATTTTCATTATGCGGTTTTTTACGATACAAAAATACCTGACCAAAGTATAGAGAAAGTACACAATCCTTTATTTTTGGTGTACTTTTATTCTTTTTATTCACAAAAAGCCCCCGCCTGAG
>CAMJHJ010000042.1 GCA_946405485.1 uncultured Bacteroidales bacterium
GGAATGTATCTGGTGCTGATCTTCAGCCTGGTGGTGTCTTCGATGGTGGATATCGCGACGATCGACATCAAGGCGGGCCTGTATATGTTCCTTTATATCTCGTTCATCATTTTCCTGTCGCTGGGACTGCAGTTGCTTTTGGGCAAGTTGCTGAAGATCGATGCGGATACGACGATCATCACTTCGGTGGCGATGATCAATTCGCCGCTGTTCGTGCCGATGATCGCGGATGCGATGAAGAACCGCAAGATTATCCTGACCGGTATCACCGTCGGTATCATCGGCTATGCCGTCGGCAATTACCTCGGCGTTCTGCTTGCGCACATCCTTTGACCGTAAAAGAGGGGCTGGGGCCCAAAGTGTTCAAAGTATGTTGATAACTATTGCCGCGGGCTGGAAAAAAGGCCCGCGGCATTTTGTAACTTTGTTACCCGGTGAATTCTAATCGGGACTTTTAATGACCAACCCAAACTGTGACTCCGTGCGGCTCCGCCATGTCGGGCCGTATCAAGACACGAATATCTATGAATTGCATTCCCCGCAGTTCACCAACCGCTATTACATCCTGAGCTATCCGGACTCCCGGAGCCTGATGGGCTATCCGGAAGTGGTGGACTTCATGGCAAGGCGCTCGCTGTTGACGCAGACGGCCGATGCCTTCCATTTCCTGCAGGACAGGGGCTTGGGCAACAGCCTGGACATTCTGACCATCCTTCGGGGAGGGCTCAATTATCCCCTCGACGAGGCTTGCTGGCAGCGTGGGATTCGCGTTCGTGACAACCATTTCCTGTCTTGCGAACGCATTATCGAGGATCATGTCATCAAGGGGCTGGAGATCAAATATGAGAAAGTCGGCGTCGCCCGGGACCGGGTGCTGGCCATCGGCGACATCCTGGCCACCGGAGATACCTTCCGCTTCTGCCTGGACCATTTCCTGGATCGGTTCGTACGGGGCGGAGGAAGTCTGAAACGCTTCATTTTCTTCACCATCGGAGGCACGCGTGCCATTCCGCTGATGGAGCGTTATGCCGAGCGTTTCCGTTCGCTTTTCCCGGGTTTCGAGGGCATCGACTGCTTCTTTTATGAAGGCATGTTCACGGTCTACGAGGACAAGGGCGTCAGCGGCATCAATCTGCCCTGCATCGACTTCGGCTGGAAGGGCGGCGTGGTCAGTCCGGATTTCCGGCGTTTCATCGCGGACCGGCCGCACCTGTTGTATGAGAAATGCATCATTTACGACGGGGGAGCGCGGCGTTATGAGATCCCGCTGCATTTCGAGGAGGTGCTCGAGTACTGGAACGGCATCCGCGAGCGTGCGGATCTCATCGATCCCGTTGCATTGACGGAGGAAAAACTGGGCTATGAGGGGCCGCTTTCTTTCGAGGCCTGGAAGGAGGCCGTTCATTTCCAGGAACTGGACATTCCCGGCCTGGAGGAACTCTGGCGCGCGGAGTCCCGCGTCCTGGAGGATGCCCGCCATCTGGACCTGCGCGCCCTGGCCGACCGCAGGATCGCATCGATCAAGTCAATCCAATCGCTTTATGAAGAATAAAAAACTTAGCAACCTCAGCATGTTCATGGTGATGCTCGGCTTCACCTTCTTCTCCGCCAGTATGTGGGCGGGACAGAAACTGGCCGCCGGACTGGATTTCCGCGGCTTCCTGCTGGCCCTCCTGCTTGGCGGCCTGATCCTGGCTGCTTACACCGGCGCCCTTGGTTACATCGGCGGCGAAAGCGGATTCTCCCTGGACGAACTGGCACGTCGCAGTTTCGGCGAGAAGGGCAGTTACCTGCCCAGCGCGATGATTTCCTTCACGCAGATCGGCTGGTTCGGCGTAGGCTTGGCGATGTTCGCCATCCCCGTTGCGAAGGAATTGCTTGGGCTGGAGGTGACTCCGGACCATATGCCCTGGCAGGGTTATCTGCTGGTCCTGATCGCCGGCATCCTGATGACCGGCAGTGCGTATTTCGACATCAAGGGCCTGACGGTGATCAGCTATATCGCTGTCCCGGCCGTTGCGATCCTGGGCACGGTTGCCATGGTGATGGCCGTGCAGCGCGGTGACGCGACCCTGGTCGAGCAGTTTGCGAAGGGAAGCAAGGATCTCGGCATCCTGGCGGGTGCGGGCCTGGTGGTCGGCAGTTTCGTGTCCGGAGGCACGGCGACGCCCAACTTCACGCGATATGCGAAGAATGCGCGTGTGGCCTGTATCATGACGGTGATCGCTTTCTTCCTGGGCAACAGCCTGATGTTCTTCTTCGGCGCGGTGTCCAGCATTTATGCGGGCGGCAACGACATCTTCGAGGTGATGCTGAACCTCAACATGTTCTACATTGCGGTGCTGGTCCTGGGCTTGAACATCTGGACGACGAATGACAACGCGCTCTTCACTTCCGGTCTGGGCCTGTCTAACATTTTCGGCCTTCCGAAGAAGACGATGGTGCTGATCGCCGGACTGATCGGTACGCTGGCGGCTGTCTGGCTCTATTGGAATTTCTGCGACTGGCTGAATATCCTGAACGCTACGCTTCCGCCTGTCGGCATCATCCTGATCATCAGTTACTTCACGCATCGCAAGGAGTATCTGGCCGATGCGGTTCCGCATAAGTCCGTAGACTGGTGGGCCGTGTTTGGCGTGATTGCCGGCGCGGTGGTGGCGAACCTGGTGAAGTGGGGTTTCCCGGCCATCAACGGCATGGCGGTGGCTGCGGTCTGCTACCTGATCGGGCAGTGGGTTGCCGCCGGGAAGGAAGTTAAATAATTGGGAGGATTGTCTTATGATGACTGTTGAAGAACTGATCGCGAATATCCGGACGGTGCCGGATTATCCGATGGAGGGCATCTTGTTTTATGATGTGACGACGCTGTTCAAGAATCCGGAGGCGCTGCATACCATCGTGGAGATGACGTATGAACTGTATAAGGACAAGGGCATCACCAAGGTGGTGGGTATCGAGTCCCGGGGTTTTGTCCTGGGTTCGGCTTTGGCCGTGAAGTTGGGCGCGGGTTTCGTCCTGGCGCGCAAGCCTGGCAAGTTGCCGGCGGATACGGTCAGTGAGTCGTACCACAAGGAGTACGGCAAGGATACCGTGGAGATCCATCTGGATGCGATTACGCCCGATGATGTGGTGTTGGTGCACGATGATTTGCTGGCGACGGGTGGCACCGTGGGTGCCGTCAACCGCCTGGTGCGCCGCTTCAACCCGAAGGCGGTGTATGACAATTTCATCATCGAGCTTCCGGCTCTGAATGGCCGTAAGCACATTCCCGAGGGGACACCTGTCACCGCTCTTCTCGCGCTGGAGGGCGACTAGCCGGACACATACGAAAAGGCCGGATAGGGCGATTTAAAGGCAGTAGGGCCAGGGTATTTTTAGCAGCATTCCCCCGAAGGGGTTAATCTTTCCGCTGCTGAAAACACCCTGGCCCTGCTGCCGTAATCGAAAGGCGGAATTACACGCAAGTATAACCTCCGTCGACGGCGATGTTCTGGCCGTTGACGTAGGTGCTGGCCTCGGAGGCGAGGAAGAGGGCGCAGGTGTCGAGCTCGCCGCTCTTGCCGTAACGGCCCACGGGGATGTTGGCCTTGGCCAGAGCCTGGAAGTAGTCGCTGTCCAGGGTCGCGGTGGTCAGGTCGGTGTAGAAATAGCCCGGGCAGATGCTGTTGACGGTGATGCCGTACTTGCCCCATTCGGCCGCCAGGGCGCGGGTGAGGTTGACGACACCGCCCTTCGCGGCATGGTACGGGGCGCTGCCGACGATCATGTTGCCGACGAGGCCGTACATGGAGGCGATGTTGATGACGCGGCCGTAACCGGCCTTGATCATCTCCTTGCCGAACTCACGCGCGCAGATGAAAGTGCCGAAGAGGTCGATGGACATCTCGTGCTTGAACTGATCGTCCGTGATTTCTTCGGCCGGGGCGACGGCGCCCGTGCCGGCATTGTTGACCAAAATATCGACTCGGCCGAAGCGCTCCATCGTGGCGGCGACCGCCGCTTTTACCTTCTCCGTATCGGTGATGTCGCAGGAGAAGGGGAGGACATCCACACCAAATTCTTCGTGGATCGCCTTGGCGTTTTCTTCGAGGAGATTCATGCGGCGGGCGAGGAGCACAAGATTCGCACCCTGGCTGGCAAACGCTTTCGCCATCTGGAGACCGAGTCCGGTCGAGGCGCCGGTGACGACTGCCACACGGCCTGTAAGATCAAAGTAATTCTTCATAGTGTTGAAAAACGTATTTATATATGAAATTAGAATAAGTTGTTGACGGCGGCGATGATCTGCTCGGCCGGCAGGTCAGGGTCGAGGATGAGGTCGGGATCCTTGACGACATAGCCCTTGCTCTGTGCGGCCAGGCTGCCGCCTCCCGTTACATTTACCATCACCACATCTTCCTTCTGTACCTGTCCGTTACGTACGGCCTGCTCAAGTGATGCTACAGCTGTCGCGGCAGCCGGGAAGATATCGTATCCTTCGAGGTTGCGGTACATCAGCATCCATTTGACGAGGTCGTCGTTGACCACCTTGAAGAAGTCTCCGCCCGTGTCCGTGAGAGCGTCGAAAAGTCCGCCCGCGATGCCGTACGGCGGCTTGCGGTTGGAAAGGACTTTCGCCAAGATGACTTCCGCGTCGCGGCGCGACTGCTCCGGCGTGTAGTCCACCAGAGCGCGCTGTCCCGCTTTCCAGGAATCGTACATCAGCGTGAAGGGGGCGTTCTGGGAGAGGAAGAGTTTCATCTTGTGGGTGCCGAAGCGGCCGTCCTCGATGAGGCGGAGATTGTTCTCCCAAGCGGCGATGGCGCCGGTTCCCGAACCGACGGCTTGGAAATAAACGTCCGGGATGCGTCCGATGACCTCGACGGCGCTGAGCAGGGTCGTGCCCATGCCGTCCCGCCTTGCGACGTTCTTGGCGCCGCCTTCGGCGAAATAACGGGCGTCCTGGCAGAGTTTGTCGCCCAGGGTGATGGCGTCAAAGTAATCGGTGCCCGAGGGCGTGGCGATCAGCTTGACGCATTTCTTCAGGCGTTTGCGGAACCAAAGGTCGCGGTAGTTGTCCGCCGGGACGCAGATGACGATCGGGATGTCATTGTCCGAGCATACCTGCGCGAAGGCGCGGGCCGTGTTGCCGGCAGACTGGACGACCAGGATCTGCTTGTTGTTTTCGGGCAGGCGGGCGCATACGGAGAAGGCCTCGGTCTCCTTGAAGGAGCAGGTGGACATCTTCGCCCCGATCTTGGGATTCCAGCCGGAGAAAGTGATATACAGGTTGTCCAGACCCAGGTACTTGGCCAGGCCCTTGCTCTTGTAGGTCACAGGCGCGCAGGACTTGCGGAGCGTGCGGCGGATCGGGAGCCAGTTGGCATAGCGGTAGAGTCCGTCGAGATCTTCGCGGGGCAGGAATTGCTTGGTCTGATAGATGGCCCTGACAAGGGAGGGAGAGGGAGTCTCCGGGTCGGCGAGGGTCCAGCCTGAATCACTTAGGATATGGCCGTTGACCACGTTCTGGAGCCGGTATTTCGTCGGCGTGAATTTGTGGAGGAGCTTAGGTTTCCGCATATTTAAAGATTTATGAATAACCAGATATAATAGGCGATGAAGGTCAGCAGGAGCAGGATTGCGTCACCCCGGTCTACCTTGTTGCGCTTGAAGAAGAAGGCGCTGAAGAGGACGAGCAGGGCGCTGAGGAGCAGGGTCCCCAGGTCGACCCAGTTGATGCCGGCCAGGCTGACAGGATGGATCGCGGCGGCGCAGCCCAGGATCAGCAGGATGTTGAAAACGTTCGATCCGAGGATGTTGCCCAGGGCGAGCTGGCCTTTTTTCTTGGCTGCCGCCACGACGCAGGTCGCCAGCTCCGGCAGGGAAGTGCCGCCGGCGAGGACCGTGATCGCGATGAACTTATCCGAAACGCCCAGGTTGGAGGCGAGGTCGGTCGCCGCTTCCACGAAAAACTTTCCGCCGAAGACCAGGCCGGCCAGTCCGACAAGGACGAGGGCGATGCCGCCCGCAAGCGTGAAAGATTTCTGCTCTTCCGCGTTGTCGGCGGTCTTGTCGTCAAACTTGAAGCAGGACCATATGTAAAGGATGAAGATGAGCAGGAACGCGATTCCGGCCCAACGGGAGAGCTGGTCGCAGCTTCCCAGGCCGAAAAGTGAATGCGCCTTGCCGATCAGGACCAGCAGCAGCGTGACGCCGAGGGTGATCGGAATATCCCTGCGCAGGTTGGCGCGGGTGATGGTGATCGGCATGATGATGGCGGTCATACCCAGGATCAGAAGGGTATTGAAGATGTTGGATCCCAGGACGTTGCCGATGGCGATGTCGGAGTTGCCGGCGAGGGCGCCGTTCACACTGACGACCAGTTCCGGACAGGAGGTGCCGAAACCGACGATCGTCAGTCCGATGACAAATTCGCTGATACCCGAGCGCCGGGCGATGGAGGAGGCGCCGTCTACGAGCCAGTCTGCGCCGAAGACGACCAGGGCGAGCCCTATGAGCAGCACGACGACCAGCCAGGGGTTGGAAAGGGAAGCGATGAAACTGGATATGAATTCCATAGTCTATGATTTCAATTCCAGAGCGCAGACGTTTTCGATATGCATCGTGTGCGGGAACATATCGACGGGCTGCGCTTGGGTTATTCTGTATTTTTCGGAAAGGATGGCCTGGTCCCGTGCCTGGGAGGCCGGGTTGCAACTGACATATACGATGCGTTGCGGGGCTGCGCGCAGGATCACGCGCGCGACATCCGGATGGATGCCGGCCCGCGGCGGGTCGAGGATGATGACGTCCGGGCGACCGTGGGCGGCGATGAAGCCGTCGGTGAGGATGTCTTTCATGTCTCCGGCGAACCATTCGCAGTTGGCGATGCCGTTGGCTTCGGCATTGATCCGGGCGTCGGCGATGGCCTCCGGGACATACTCGATGCCGATGACCTTGGCCGCGCGGCGCGCAACGAATTGGGCGATAGTGCCGGTGCCGGTATAGAGGTCGTAGACCGTTTCCGTTCCGGTCAGGCCGGCGAACTCCCGGGCGACCTCGTACAGGCGTTGGGCCTGGAGGGTGTTGGTCTGGTAGAAGGACTTGGGCCCGATCTTGAAACGCAGGCCTTCCATCTCTTCATAGATGGCGTCTTCGCCCTTGTAGAGGACGCAGGTCTGGTCCGATATGCTGTCGTTCAACTTCCTGTTAATCACGTAATAAAGTGATTTTATCTGCGGGAACGCTTCAGCGATGGCGTCCAGCATGGCGGTCCGCTGGGAAGGGTCGTTGTCATGGGCGAAACAGACGATGAGCATCACGGTCCCGGCCTCCGTCGTGCGGATGATGATATTGCGTACGTAGCCGCGGTTCTCGCGCAGGTTGTAGAACTCCAGCCCGTGCTCCACGGCGTAGCGCTTGACGAAGAGGCGGATGGCATTGGAGGGTTCGGCCTGCAGGTAGCAGCGTTCGATGTCGAGGACTTTGTCGAAGAATTTGCCCACATGGAATCCCAGGCCCAGGCGCTCTTCGGGCGTCAGGGCGTCCGGGTCTTCGCCGTCCAGGATCCACCGGCGGTCGGAGAAGGTGAATTCCAGCTTGTTGCGGTACAGCTGTGTGCGCTCGGAGCCGATGGTCGGCCGGATCTCGGGGACCTCCAGATGGCCGATGCGGACCAATTGGTCGTACACCTGCTGCCGCTTGGCTTCCAACTGCATCTCATAGGGAAGGGGCTGCCACTTGCAGCCTCCGCAGACACCGAAATGCGTGCAGAACGGGGCGATTCGCTGCGGGGAAGGCTGTACGATGCGCAGGATGCGGCCTTCCATGTGCTTCTTCTTTTTCTTCGTTACGCGGATATCGACGACATCGCCGGGGACGGCGAATTCCACGAAGACGACTTCGCCTTCGTAGTGGGTGAGCGCCCGTCCTTCGGCTGCGACCGCCTCGATGGTGAGGCCGTTCAGGGTGAGATCTATCTTCTTGCGGCTCATCGGTATTCGTTGATGCTGGCGTCCGACGGACCGGCTTCCACGGTCATCTGGCCGGGGCGGATGCCGAGGCTTGCGGCGTGCTCCGGAATCCGGAGCGTGACGCGCGCGGGTGTCGGACTGAAATTACAAAATACAAGCAGGGTCCTGCCTCCGTGGCTGCGGAGGAAGGCGAAGTGCCGGTCGGGGTCAAAACCCCCGGCCGGTCCGTTGCAGTAACCCAGGTCGAAACTGGCTCCTTCGGAGAAAACGGGGTCGCCTGCGAGTCGGAGAAGCTCGGTGAAACGCTTCTGCAGGGCGGTCTCTTCCGGTTCCAAGCCCTGTCCGCCATGGGCAAAGGTCCACAGGCGTTGGAGCGAGGGGATGCGGGCGAAGTCGAAAATGGTCGTCCGTCCGTTGTCGGACTCGGCGGCTTTTTCCCCGATTTCTTCGCCGAAATACAGCAGGAATGCGGCTTTGTTGAACAGCAGGGAGGTGGCCAGGGGAGCGAAAGTCCTTGCTCCGTCTCCGCCGAAGAAGGGGGAGGCGAAACGCTGCTCGTCATGATTCTCCAGGAAATTGAGCATCCGGGGCTGCAGGTCGCCGAGCGACTGCCAGGCATGCGTGATGCTGCGGGCCGAGCCTTGGACGCCGGGATGGCCGGCGTTGTACTCCACGATCTCACGCAAGCGGTCGTAGAGCCCCGATTTGTCGTACAGCCAGTCAAAACCCGCATCGGTCCAAAGACTGTAGTTTTCCTTCTGGTAAACCTCGGCAATGAACTTTATATCAGGGAATTGTGCTTTAATTTCCTTAATGACCCATATGAAAAATTCCCGAGGCACCAGCTCCACCATGTCGCAGCGGAAGGCGTCAATGCCTTTGTCCGCCCAGAAGAGCAAGATGTCCCGCATCTTGTCCCAGGTGCCGGTGTGGAAGTCGCAGTAGTTGAGCCGTACGGTGTCGTACCAGTCATTGCGGCCGGGAGCGGGAGAGAAGCAGTTGCCGGTCGCCTTGGCCGGGTACTCGTTGAAGTAACGTCCATCCGGAAGGTGTAGGGGACTGCCGGGGTAGTAATAGAAATCGTTGTCTGCTTTCCAATGGACCGTCGAATCGTCTCCGTCGCCCAGATAGGGAATGTTGGTCCTGGCCCTTTGCCGGCCGTAGTCGCGGCCTACATGGTTGGGCACGAAGTCGAGGACGACCTTCAGGCCGGCCTCATGCGTCCGCTTTATGAGAGACTCGAAGTCGGACATCCTTTCACTTTCTATTTCAGATAGATAAGGATTGACATCGAAGTAGTCTGAGATGGCATAGGGGGAGCCGGGATGGCCTTTGACAAAGGCTTGTCCTGAGGAATGGCGGATGATGCCGGTATACCAGAGATGAGTGACGCCCAGGGACTTGAAATACTCCAGGGATGGGATGTCGATCGATGACATCCGGCCTTCGCCCCAGAGGCGCGGCAGGATCTGGTAGATTATCGGCTTTCCCATAGTCTTCGTCTGAACTCGGCGACCGTAACCGCGGTCGCGACGGCGGCGTTGAGCGACTCGGAAGTCGGCCCGTCGCCAGGGTAAGGCGGGATGTAGAGCCGGTCGGACACCAGGGCCTCGACGGCGGGTGAAATCCCGTTGGATTCGTTGCCGATCACGATGACGGACGGGGCGTTCTCGCCGGTCTCCAGGGGCCGTTCGTACAGGTTGAGTCCGTCCAGGAAGGTTCCGTATACTTTGCCTCCGGCCTTGAGCACCTCGCCCATCCAGTCCGTCAGGCCGGTATAATGGACATCGACGCGGAAAATGGCTCCCATCGTCGCCTGGACCACTTTGGGGTTGTAGAGCTCGACCGTGTCCGGAGAAGCGACGACCGTGCGGATGCCGAACCAGTCCGCGATGCGGAGGATGGTGCCGAGGTTGCCGGGGTCACGGATGGCGTCCAGCGCCAGGTAGAGCCCTTTCCCGACAGGGGGCCGGGAGGGGGATTTCCGGCGGAGTACAGCCAGGACGGGGGAAGGCGAAGAAAGGGTGGAAATCCGCTTCATCGCAGTCTCTCCGATGTCGTCGCGCCGCCACACGTTCACTACCTCGAATCCGGACTGCAGCGCCTCCGAGACCATCTTTTCACCTTCCACGACAAACAGGCCGGTCTCGTCCCGGTGCTTCTTGGAAGCCAGGGCCTTCACCTCCTTTATCTCGCGTGCGGAAATCATATCGTGCAAATATACGAAATGTTCAGAAAATGATTAAATTTGTATGGATATAGTTCACCGTGAAATCGCGTCTTTCCATACTGTCCGGGGCGTTGTTTTTCGCCCTCCTCGCCTTCTCTTCCTGCGGAGCGGGTACGAAACTCGCTGAGGGTCAGTATGCGCTCGTGAATAACAAGATCGAGATCGTGGGGCAGACGCGTGATCTGAAGAAGTCAGATATTTCCCATTACATCAAGCAGCAGCCCCCGTCGTTCCTGAGCTACGGCCAGAAAACCGTGTTCGAAGAGCGTCTGGTCGGCGTGTCGGAGGATAAGATCCGGGAGCATCTGCGCTATCTGGGCTACTATGACGCGCAGGTGGACAGCGAGGTGGAGTTGAAGAACAAGAAAGCTTCGGTGCGTTACCATATCGTGCCCGGGGACCGGATCAAGATCCGCTGGCTGACCTTCGACGTGCCGGAGAGGGGGACTTTCGCGGAGGACTTCTATGCGGACACGGTCAATGTGTCCGTGGGGCCCGGTGACTGGCTTTCCGAGCAGTCTCTAGAGGCGGAAAGTGAACGCTCTTCGGCCGTGATGAGGAACAAGGGCTATTACGGTTTCACGAAGAACTACTATTACTTCGAGGCGGATACCCTTTCCGGGCGTGACTCCGTGACGCTGCTGATGCAGGTCCGGGAATACACCCGTAACGAGAGTCCCGAAAGCGCCCGCCCTTTGCACAAAAGCTGGATCGGCGACGTCACGATCGACCGGCCGGCCCGTCTCCCGTTCCGGGAAAAGGTGCTCACGGATATCAATACCATCCGTCCGGGCGGCCTGTATAAGGAGAAGGATGTCAACCTGACTTACAACCGCTTCCGCAGCGTGCAGCTGTTCAGCGGGGTCGGCATCGAGCTGAAGCCTTCTTCCGAGGATACGGTGGATTGCACGATCACCCTGACCCCTTCGCGGCTACAGGGTTTCAAGGTCAATTTCGAGACCTCTACCAACTCTTCCGGCCTGATCGGTATCTCTCCGCAGTTGAACTACTATCACAAGAACATCTTCCACGGGGGAGAGATGTTGAACCTCGGTTTCCTGGGCAATTTCCAGTTCAAGCTGAGGGACAAGGTCCGTTCCAATGAATTCGGTGTCTCCGCGGGTGTGACTTTCCCTCAGTTCTTGGGACTGCCGAACCGCATCATGGATTCTGCGGACCTTCCCCGCACGGAGATCAAGACTTCGTTCAACTACCAGGACCGGCCGGAGTATACCCGTAATATCGTCTCCGCTTCCTTCGGCTATTCCGGACGTTTCTTCGGTCACTTCTTCTACCAGCTGTTCCCGCTGCAGTTCAACTCCGTCCGTCTCTACAACCTGGATCCGGATTTCTACAAGACCCTCGAGTCCAATCCTTTCATGCGCTATACCTACCAGAACCACCTGGATGCCGGCGCAGGCGGGATGTTGTACTATACCTCCGGCGGTGACCTGACGGATCTGGAACCGGCCTGGTACGCCCGGGCGGCAGCGGACCTTTCCGGTAACGTCATCAGCCTTTTCCGTTCGATGCTGCCCAAGAGTGAATTGGGTCAGGGGCAGCTTTTCGGCGTGCCTTACACGCAATATGTCAAGGGAGAATTCACCCTGGGGCGCGCCTGGCGCTTCGGTTTGGAGGACGGGCAGGCGCTCGCCGCCCGGCTGACCGGTGGGATCGGTTATGCATATGGCAATTCGACGGCGCTGCCTTTCGAAAAGCAGTTCTATTGCGGCGGAGCCAACAGCATGCGCGGCTGGCAGACCCGCACCCTGGGTCCGGGCCGTTCGGGGATCAATACGGCTTTCAGTATCCCGAGCCAGACCGGCGACGTCAAGCTGGAGGCTAACCTGGAATACCGATTTACCCTGGCCGGGAAGCTGGAAGGTGCCTTGTTCTATGACCTGGGCAATGTCTGGACCATCAACAACGAAACGGCGCCGGAAGGCAACTTCGACAAGGATTTTTACAAGAGCCTGGCGATGGACTGGGGCGTGGGCCTGCGTTTCAAACTCAGTTTCCTGGTAGCGCGCCTGGACATGGGCCTGAAACTGTATGAACCTTCCGCTGACTTGTGGCGGGGACCTTCGCTCTGGTTCCGGAACGACGGTTTCGCCGTCCATTTCGGTGTGGGCTATCCTTTCTGATAATCAATATCTTAAATATGAAAAAGATTGCAACTGCACTTGCGCTTTGTTTCCTCTCTCTGGGAACTTTGTCCGCCCAGGATTATGTCTATACGGATGCGACTCAGCTGACCCTCGCGGGGAAACTGTTTTATGATACGCCCAATCCTTATCACCGGGTGGATACGGTCCGTTTCAAGGGTTTCACGGAGTCGGAAAATATCCAGATCCGCTGTGCGGCCGGGCTGTCGGTCCTGTTCCGGACGGATGCGCCTGAGATTTCGCTCCGCTGCGACATGGGTTACCAGAACCGGGCTTCCAATACGATGGGGATCGCGCTCCGCGGTTTCGACCTGTATGTCCGCATGCCTGACGGACGCTGGCAGTTCGCCGCTTCCAAGGAAGGCAGGGATGAAGAGGCGGTCACGCTCATCTCTCACATGGACCGTTCCATGAAAGAGTGCATGTTGTATCTGCCAATGTACAGCGAGTTGTATTCGCTGGAGATCGGTGTGCCCGAGGGAAGTGTCCTGGAGGCGCTGCCTTCACCATTCCGTCACCGGGTCGGCATCTTCGGCTCGAGTTTCACGCAGGGGATCAGCATCAGCCGCACCGGTATGAGTTATCCCGACCAGTTCACGCGCGATACGGGTATCCAGATGTTGAGTCTGGGTTGCAGCGGCAATTGCAAGTTGCAGCCTTATTTCGCAGAGGTTTTGAAGGCTGCGGACGTGGATGCCCTGGTGTTCGATGCTTTCTCTAATCCGGCTGGGGAGACGATCCGTGAGCGCTTGTTCCCTTTTATCGAGAAGATCCAGGAGACGCATCCGGATATCCCGTTGATTTTCATGCAGACGATCCATCGCTGCAGCTCGCATTTCGATTTGGAGCGCCGGGAGACGGAGCAGGCCAAGCATGATGCGGCGGAGGAGATGATGAAGGAGGCGTGCAAGAAGTATAAGAATGTGTATTTCATCCGGCCTTGCGCGAATGATTCGTACCATGAGACTTCGGTGGATGGCACGCATCCCGACGA
>CAMJHJ010000043.1 GCA_946405485.1 uncultured Bacteroidales bacterium
CCATCCTCGGGGAGATAGCTGATGATCATTTTCGCAATCGCATGAGCCTGAGCGAGATAGGCAGGATCTCCCGTCTTCTCGGCCATCATGGTATATCCATACAGACCCCATGCCTGTCCGCGCGCCCATGCCGAGTCATCGGAAAGGCCCTGGGCGGTCTGCTGATGCCGGACGGCACCCGTCTCGGGATCATAATCCACAACGTGGAAAGTGGTGTAGTCATCGCGGAAATGATGTTTCATCGTCGTATTGGCATGCGTCATAGCGATGGTTTTCAGGGAATCTGTCCCGCTCAGGCGATAACCTTCCATCAACAGTTCCAGATTCATCATATTGTCGATGATGACCGGATAGAGCCAGTCACCGTTCCTGCCTTTCGAGTTCCAGCTCTTGATGACGCCGGTCTTGGGATTGAAACGCCTGGTCAGGGCGTTCGCCGCCGTAACGACCGGCTCGGCCCAGCGTTCCTCTCCGGTCAGGCGGAGGGCGTTTCCGAAGCTGCAGTTGATCTGGAAGCCGATGTCGTGGTCGTGGGCGACGCTCTTGATGCCGTCCAGTTTCAGGGTGTTTTTCTCAGCCAGTTTCCGGACCTCTTCATCTCCGGTGTACTTCCAAACATACCACAGGCTTCCGGGATAGAAGCCGCTGCACCACCAGTTCAGGTTGGAAGGGATGAATTCTCCCTTGTCAAAGGAACGGGGCATCTGGCTGTCGGACAGGCGGCTGTCCATCTGGATCATCTGGACTTTGGCTATATCGAAGACCCGGTCTGTCAACTGGTCCATTGTCTCGATGGCCGGACTGACGGTGAAGACATAGGTATCCTTGACCTTGGGGGTCTTGGCGGTCAGGCTGATACGGTAGACTTCGGAACCCCAGACGTTCGAAAGCCGGGGGTCCGTCAGGGCCTTCGTCTCGATGGAGGCCGTGAATTTGCGCTTGTCATAACTGAGTACGGCCGCCTGTCCTTTCGCAGCGATACGGACCATGCCGGGCGTGGAAATGTCCACCTTCCCCCAGGTCATGAAGTTGATTACATTGGGCGCGACGGCCTTGCTCAGGACGAAATCATCCTTGAGCGTGAGGACTCTATCCTTGAGGGTGCAGGAACGGACCCACTTCCGGACTTGCGCCTCTTCGGGATAAGCCTTGGAGATATCCGTCGAGTATGTCATCCGCGCAGGGTCGAAAGACGAACCCGTCGCCTTGAACTCATTCCCATTGCGCTGGGCGACGCCGTTGATCATCGGGACATTGTGATAATTGCTCTGCATGGTCCAGATGGTATAACGCTCGCCGGAGAAGGTCTGGCGGGTATAGGTCCCGACACCGACATCGATGAGAAGCGGGATGGTATTGACATAGAAGGACACCGTACCGCAGTCGTTATGGTTGTGGCTCTCATTGTTGTAACCGCCCTTGGTCGCAACAAACAGGCCCTCATCCGTCATGTAGCAGACATCGGTCTGCGGATACCAGGTATACGCCGGATGCTCGAAGGCAGGCTTTTCCGCCGCCAATGCCTTTTCAACGGTGAGGGCTGCAAGCGTCCGGTAGACATCAGCACCGCTGGAGATGTTCCGCTCCGGCGTGTAAAGGGTAGCCGCATATCCTTTCAGGATCGGGCTATTCACCGCCTCACCGAAACGGTAGATCAGGAACGGGCTTCCGCCACCCCGGGCGGAGGCATCGGCGAAATTGACGACCCATCCTTTCCCCACATAAGAGCGGGCGATATATTCACCCATATTGCGGAGCATCGGATGGTCGAAAAGGCCGAGTTTTCCCCCGGTGATGCGGCCCAGCAGCTCCAGATAGTCGCAGGCAGCTCCGGCTGCCCGGTCCCAATAACCGGGTCCCTCATCACAGGCTCCGTCTTCCTGGGTGTAGTTCAAAAATTCATCCACGGACTGCATGGACAGCCAGACCGCATCGGTCAGACGGTCAGGGTCATTCTCCAGCAACATGAAGGCATTCAAGGCGTTGTAGTTGCACCAGGGGGTCCAGTTGTTGCTCCTTCCTTTCTTGGGGCTGCGCACCATCCACCAGAAACTGTCGTTTGTCAGGAAGACATCCAGGATCCGGCGTTTCAATTCATGGTAGAGCCGGCGGGAAATCTCCGGATCGGTCTTGTCGAGCTCGTCGTGCAGATAATAATAGACCCATGACAGCAGATTCGAAGTCGTGCCGGCCGTCAGGTCAAACACCGGATCGTCCCAGGCCTGGATGGCACGGCGGGATTTCTGAAGGGAATTATGGGCTGTATTGGCCCAGGACGTGGATTCGGAGAAGACATAGATGCCGTTGATGATCTGATCGAGGAAGCGCCCCTTACCTTCGGCGAGTTCGGCCATCAGCAGGGATGACAACGCGGACAGGTTTGCGCTCTTATCTCCGTCCCAGCGCGCTCCCGAGCGCTCAAACTCGAGATAGTCGGTGGCCTTGATGACCCGCCAGGTATAATCCAGGCATTTTTCGCCCGCCTCGATGAAAGCCGCTTTCCGGTCACCCAGGAAACGGTCCCATCCCGCCCGGTCGGAATAGGCCGGGAAATCGACCCACTTCTGGTTCAGGACGAGCGCCTGGCGGACGTCCTCCTTGCTGTATTTCGTCGTCAGGAAATAGCGCGGCGTGTATACCGATGCGAAGGCCGGCGAAAGGGCCGCCGCCAGCAGGCAGAGGGAAAGAAAGACTTTGATAAAAGTTTTCATGGTAAGTGAAGTTGGTGATTGTTCAGTGTTATTTCAAGATTCAGTTAAAGTTACGAAACAAAAAGTGAAATAGCAAAGAAGAAGGCGGCCCTGTTCATGCTGACGGGGCCGCCCTCTTCTCAGAAAAAACTACTTGTTATCAGATCGCCTTCAAGGTATAAACCTCACGGACGACCGCCCGGTCGCGCTGGACGAGATAATCGGTGGCTTTGTAAACATTGCCCGCCGCATCGGTCAGCGTGAAGGTATAGGTGACGACATAACGGTCTTTGTTGCTGAAACGGTTGTAAGCGCTGCTGGTGTCAAGCTTGTAGGTTCCGCTTCCGCTGACCTGATAGTCGGCTCCTGCCGGCGCGCTGATGGTGACGTTCTCCCCGTTGTGCGTGAACACGAGGGTGGGCGTCAGCTTCATCTTCGTACCCTTGAGGGCCTGCTTCATCGTGGAAGTATGCCTGCCGGTCGTGGTCAGCATCACGTGCTCGTTGCCGGTGACATCGTGGTTGAAATCATCGGGAACCTTATATTCGACCGTCTCCTTCGTGCCGTCCTTCATGGTGATGGAGGCCGATCCGTAATGGAACCAGTTGCCGTGGAGCTCCGTGATGTACTTGATGCCGAACATCGTGAAGTCCTTCGGTTCGATGGTCCACTCGTTCGAGAAACGACGGTCTGCGGAAGGTACCGCCGGCAGACCCACGAGCAGGCTGTCCAGGTCGGATGTGCCGGTCATCACCAGAGGGACGACGTAAGTGTTCTTGATGGCATCCGGATCGTTGAAGAAGGCTTCCGTCAGCTGCACGGTGATACCTCCGTTGTACTCTCCCTTCGGAATGGTGATCTTATTCTCGTCACTCAAGGTGTAGTAGGACCTGGGGAGGGCCTTGATCACATCTCCGTTGGCGAACGCGACGCCGTTGCAGAGCGACTCGTCCACCTTGAAGTTGATGACGCGGTCGACCTTGTTCTGATATACGCCGCCCATGGCAGCGGAAATGACGAACTTGCCGGCATTGTCGTTGTCGTTGGGATATACGTCATTGCCCAATACGAGTGTCCTGACTGGGAACTGATAGGGGAAATAACCCGTAGTATAGGTGTAATCAGGGAAATCCGTATTAAAGTTGTGACATCCCACCAGCGTGAGTGCGGCAACTAAAAAAGTGAATGTTCTCTTTTTCATAATCATTCGGTTTTCATTGTTTTACCACCCCTGGTTCTGGACAAAGGAAAACTTCATCACTTCGTTGAACGGGATAGGGCCGTAAATCATATAAGGTTTGAATTCGCGTTTCTCAACCTCCACCGTCTTATAGGTACCGTTCTCCAAACGGATACCTTTGGCGGGCTCGGTGAGGTTATCCTTCCACCTTCTGAGATCCCAGAACCGGGCACCTTCGAAGCTCAGCTCGATACGGCGCTCGTTGTGGATGAGCTTGCGCATCTCTTCCTTGGAAGTGACGCTCGCGAGATATTCATCCGGCTGGGTGATCCCTGCGCGCTTGCGGATCTCGGCGATGACCTCTCGGGCAGAATAACCGTTGGAACCCTTTCCATCCGGACCCCAGGCCTCGTTCGCCGCCTCGGCGTAGTTCAGGAAGATTTCCGTGGAACGGATGATCGGGATGATGTGCTTCTGCGTGCTCGTCTTGCCGGTCTCCATGCTCACATCCTCACGGAGGTGCTTCCGCATGTAGTAACCCGTACGCGTGGAGTATTCGGTCTTGTCGACACCGTCGTTGGTCGTGCCGTCCAGGATGTGGATCGTCTTGTTCCACTCCGTGCTCATGTCATAGACCACGATCTGGGCCAGACGGGGATCACGGTTGGCATAAGGGTGCTGGGGATCGTAACCGGACGCAGCCTTGTCGATGGGATATCCGTTCTTCATCGGGAAGGCGTCTACGAAGTTCTGGGTCGGGTTGATACGGCCGTGACCGAACACGGTCGGGGCGTAGTTGTCACCCTCCCAGGTGTTGATTTCCTGCATCTCGCGGCGCCAGATCATCTCTTGGGTATCCTTCTTGTTGCCGTCGTTCAGGTCGGAATCCGTCACCTGCTCCTTCAGCCAGAAGATATTGCCCTTGGGATCGAGATAACTCAGTCCGCCGAGATCGGAGAGGACCTTCGCATTCGCGTTGGCCGCAGCCTCCCAGAGAGAAGTGCTGCCGGACTCATTGAAACGGGGGCTTGCGGCAAGCAGGGCCAGGCGAGCCTTGTAGGCCAGCGCGATACGGCCGCTCATGCGCTGGGTGAAACCACCGCCGAAAACGAAGTTGTACTGGTCGACCGAAAGCTTGAGACTCGCATACTTGGCCGGTACGGAAGATACATCCTCATAATCCATCGGAAGGTACTCGATGGCCTTGTCAAAGTCCTTGTTGGCGCTTTCGACACTCTCGGCAAAGGTCTGACGCGGAGCGGCAAAATCCTCCAAGTTACTGACCAGCGTATTATACTCCGGGATACCGAGCAGCGTCCCGTCCGTTCCCACGCCGGCATGGTTCTGAAGCAGGAAATACTTCATGACACCGCGCAGGGCATAGGCCTCACCGGATAGACGCATCTTGAAGGCTTCGTTCTGAGCCGGATCCGATTGTTTCCAGTTGACTTTGTCGATGATGGACAGGAAGTCGTTCAGGTTCATGATACTCCGGTAACAGACCGTCCACATGTCCTGGGCGTTCGACAGGGAGCTCCAGGATCCCGTGGCCAACAAACGATAGGTGTTCGTAGCCTGGTTGGAAACGGCGTCGTCCGTAGCGACTTCGTCGAAACGGAATGTCCGGTAGGGCAACTGCGTATATGCATAGTCGAGCAACCCTTCCGCGTACTGGGGACGGCTGATGACCTGGTCTTTGTTCATGCGGAAGTTCTCCTCCGGATTGAACGGATCATCACATCCCGCGACGGAGAAAAGCGCCGGGATCAAAGCTAAAGCGAAAAGTATTCTGTAGTGTTTCATGACTTTTTCGTGTTTTAAGGTCAGAACGATGCACGCAGTCCGAACGAATAACCCCTGTAGGAAGGCTCACCGTTGACAGTGGTCTGCCGGTAGATGCGGTTCGGAGCGAACTGGATCGGGTTCGTGCAATCCACGTAAAGCTGCAAGCCGCTCATGAGCATCTTCTTGCAAACCTTTTCAGGAAGGGAATAGCTGAGCTGGACCTTCCGCAGCTGGAAGAACGAGTTGTCATACATCCAGAACGTGGAACGCCGGTTGTTGTTGTTCGCAGCCGCCGTGGTCAGGGCCGGCCACTTCGCATTCGGATTCTGGGGCGTCCAGGAGTCCTTTACATGCGTCGGATACGGATCCGTCGCATCAACCCAATAGTAGTTGTTCTCGATGAAGGTCGCATAATCCTTACCCCAGTTGGCGTTGCCGAGGGCATAGAGGGTGAAGCCCTTGTAAGAGAGTTTCAACTGCACGCCGCCGGTGAACGGAGGATTCCATTTGCGGACGAAGATCTGGTCGTTGTCGTCGATCTTGTTGTCGCCGTTCTGGTCCTTGTACTTGATGTCGCCGGGACGGACATCACCATAGGTCTGGAGCGGGCTGCTGGCGATCTCTTCCGCGCTCTGGAAAAGTCCCAGGGACTCGAGGGCCCAGGTCCCGTCGACCGGATGGCCGACGCGGTACAGGTAATCCTCATCGTAGATCTCGCTGCGGACGTCCATGTTGGATTTGACATACATGATGTTCGCCGCCGCAAAGACGCTGAAGTCTCCCCAGCGTTTGTTCAGGGACAGACCGGCCTCGATGCCGCGGTAGCTGTCCACGTTGTAGTTCTCATACGGAGTATAAGCGGAGTAGAAACCGGGCCAGAGCGTATTGGCGCGGACCACCTGTCCGGAGTACTTCTCGTAGAACCCGTTCACTTCGAAACCGAGGACATTGCCGAACAACTGGCCCTCGATTCCGCCGGTGATCTCGTTACGCCGCTCCAGCCGGAGGTTCTCATTTCCGCCCCGGCTTGCGATACGGCCGGACTGACTGCGTCCGCTGTCATTCCAATAGAAAGTGCCGGAGCCGCCGTAGATGGCGTCATACAGGAAGAAGCCGTCGATACCGACGTCCCCCTTCAGGATACCGCCGTTCACGTGGAGTTTCAGGTAGTCCACGAAGGAAAGGCCCTGCATGAACTCTTCATTGCTCACGATCCACGCCACGCCTGCGGTCGGAGAGAACTCGCGGTTGTGACCGGGAGCCAGCTTGACCGAATTGGCGTAGTTGCCGCTGAAGTCGACGATGTAGCGCTTGTCATACGAATAGCTCGCCTGGAAGCCCAGGTGGGCCTGCTTCAAACCTTGGAACTGCGCTTCCGTACCTTCGGTCTCAGTATCGTTGTCAGCATTACCGAGACGCCATTTATATTGGTTCGCGAAGGCCAGGACATTGGCCGTCACATGATGGACGTCATCGAAGGTCCGGTCGTAACTCAGCGTGGAAGAGAATCCCATCCTGCGCTGGAAGTACGGGGTGGCTACGGTCTTGGTGCCAGGACGGCTGTCGGTACCGATCTGCGTGATCGCCGTGATCTTGTCCTCATCCTCCGCCCAGGTCGGCTGGTACACGGATACATTGTTATAAACTGTCTCGTTGAAGAAGATGCCATAGTCGAAACTCATGTTCGTATGGAAGGACAGGCCTTCCGTGATGGCATCCAGGTCAAAGTTGAGACGGTCGTTGAAAGTGTACCGGCGGCCGACGCCGTTGAACAGTCCGCCCGCATATCCGTTCGAGAATGCCGACGAGGTGTAGTTGGTCGTTCCTCCGAAGATGAACTGACCGTCCACATCGTTCTTGCGGGCGAGGAGAACCTTATTCTCCGAATCGATCAGGTTGATCGGAAGGAGAGGGGCATAGAGGTTGGGTCTCGTCGTGTAGGCGGCGTTCCAGAAGTTTCCGCGGCCGGTCTTGTTGTCCCGGAACATCGCGGTGGCATCCACCTCGGTGTTGATCCAGTCGTTGATCTTCAGGTCGATGTTCGTACGGACATTGATGGTGTTGTTCCTGGCCGATTTCCACTGACCGAAATCGATGAGGGATCCCTGGGAATTGAAACCGGCGTTCACATAGTACTTGACCATCTTGTTACCTCCGCTGAATTCCGCATTGATGTCATAGTAGTTCTTGGATTTACGGAGCCATTGGTCCGAATAGAACTCCATGGACGGATAGCGATAGGGATTGCCGTTGCGATAGTTCGCAATCTCCTCGTCGCTGTACAGGGGATCGAGGCCGTCGTTGGCACGCGCCTGGTTATACCAGGTCATGTAATCGGCCGAACCCATATAGGAAGGAAGCTCGATCGGAGATCGAAGGCCGTAGTTGAAATCCACGCTGGCCTTGCTCTTTCCCACGTAACCGCGCTTGGTCGTAATCATGATCACGCCGTTGATGGCCTGGGTACCGTAAAGTACCGCGGCGTTTGCATCCTTGAGGACGGTGATGGATTCGACCTCGGACATCCGCAGCGTGCTGATGTCACGGGGCAGTCCGTCGACGATGAAAAGGGTGTTACCCGACTGGGTTCCCGTTCCGGTCTCGGAGGCGACGTCGATACCGACACCGATACCACGGATATTGTTGGCACCCATCACACCGACGATGCGGCCGGTCGTGACATCGTTGATCCAAATGTTGTGGTCGTATTGGCCGACTTTACTGACATCCAGTTTGCCGACGGCACTCACGATCTCATCCTTGCCTGCCTTGCGGAAGGGCATGTCGACCAGCTCCTCCCCGCCAAACATCGGGTCGGTTGCGGACAGGGTGTCTTTCTGCGCAAAGGAGTCGGCGGCGCCGATAAACAGGAAGGCCGCCAGGACAGTCAATATTTTCTGAATCGTTGTTTTCATAATCAATGGGGTATTACACTGCTACCAGCCTGGATTCTGCGGGAAACCTGCAGACATCTTGGTGTACTTGACCTGGATGGGCAGCCAGTTCATCTTGGGAGAAGAAGCGACCCTTGTGATGTGCACCTCTTCCCGCAGGTTCGCGGGCTTGCCGTCGGCGCCGCGCTCGAAATCGAAGCGGGTCTTGGCCAGGTATCTCGGATCGGCGATCCGGTTCCAGCGACGGAGGTCGTCAAAACGCTGGGCCTCCATGATCAGTTCCACGGCACGTTCGCGCACGATCGCCTCGAAGAAGGTGTTCTTGTCGGAGACATACTTGGACGGAAGTGCCGGAACCTGGGCGCGGGCACGGACGGCCTCGAAAGCCTCGACGGCCGTCTTCGAATAAGTGGAAGCCTTGGCGGAAGGACCGCCGCCCGTCATGAAGTTCACAGCCTCCGCATACATCAGGTAGATGTCCGCCATCCGCAGGTAAGGGATGCTGTGTACCAGGTTGTTGGCATTGGAGGTCTTGATGAAGTTCGGACCCATGAGGTTGTATTTCCGGAAGTACAGGCCCGTGACGCTGCCGGCGCCGTAAGAGCCGCCGTTGCGGTGACGGCCGCCGTTGTAAAGCTGCGCATACTGGTCCGTACTGGCCGAGCCGATATTCTTGGAGATGCGGTCACCGTCCGTAATGATGGTCTTGTCGAAACGGGGGTCGCGGTTGGACCAGGGGTCAGCCGGGTTGTATCCCGAATCAGGATCGTCGATCGGAAGGCCGTTCTTCATTCCGTAGTTGTGGGTGATATTGGCCGTAGGGACATCCTGCTGCGAAGTTGAGGAGTTACAGCCGAAAGAAGCGGGAACCGTGGCTCCCAGGCAGGACCAGTACACGCGGGAACGGTTGAACAGGGTCTCGTTCATCAGGACCTCCTTGCCGCCCGGACGGTTCCAGCCCGTCTTGCAGAAGATGCCCTCGTAATTCGCCCAGGTTTCGAGCTTATAGGTGCCCGTCTGTTCGCAAAGTGTCAGGCATTTGCCGAGAGCATCGGCCGCCTGCTTCGCCAGGTCGGGGTTGAACTCGTTGCCCTTGCCGGCTTCTTCGTTCAGCATCGGGCTCGCTGCCCACAGCAGGGCCTTGCCCTGGAAGCCCAGGGCCCAGTGCTTGTTCACGCGGTAGTCGTTGTTACCCTTCGTCGCCTGACCGGCCGTCGTCTCGTCCCAGTGGTTGGGAAGCAACTCGGCGGCAGCGGCGAAGTCCTTCGCCATGTTGATAAAGCATTCCTGTGCGGTCAGGCGGTTATATTCCTCAGAAAACATATCCTCGGTCGCACCAATCGCATGGGTCACATAGGGCATGCCGCCCCAGTAACGGCAGATCTGGTAATAGTGGAACGCGCGGAAGAACAGGGCCTGGCCTTTCAGGAGGTTCCGCTCCTCGTCCGTACCCACGAACTCGCTGTCTTCCTTCTCCAGATGGTCGAGAGCCATGTTCGCCGTGCGGATGCCGTACCACGAGGCTTCCCAGATGCGCTGGTCACGGCCTTCATTCGTGGTCGGGCTGAACTTCCCATAGAAATAGGTCTCATTGCCCCACCAGTTGCCGGTGTCGAAGTTGCTCGTAGCAATGGTCAGGTCCTCGTCAGCAAACGAATACCGGTTCCATGCACCGCCCTTGTCATAGCCCATCACCACGTTGTACAGCTGCTCGACAAAACCTTGGAAAGAGGTAAAGTTGCCGAATGCATCATTTTCTGTGATGTCGGAGTCCGGAGCCTTGTCGAGATAATCCTCACAAGACACCGCCGTGCAAACGATCGAGAAAGCTGCTGCTATGCTCAATATAATAGTGACAATCTTTTTCATATCGCTGAATCTTTTAGAATGAGAGGTCGATGCCGAAGTTGATACGCTTCAGGGTCGGATAGGCACCCTGCGTGGCGCTGCCGCCCGAATAAGTCGTGGTACGGGCATCCGGCAGGTCGGACCAGAAGAAGAGGTCGTTTCCGTTGAGGAAGATCCTCAGGTTGTCGCAGTTGATCTTCTTCAGCAGGCCGACTCTCTTGAAAGTATAGCCCAGTTCGATCAACTGGAGACGGACGAACGAAGCATCGTAGTAATAGAAGTTGCCGATGAACTCACCGTTGGTCTTCCATCTGGGAAGGAAGGCCGTTCCGTTCGGGTTCTCCTTCGACCAGTAATCCTTGACATTCTCATAGACGATGTCATAGTCGCTGGTGTAGTTGTTCCATCCGATCGAACGGTTGGCGTTGTTGACGGCATAGAACTGGACCATGAAACTCAAGCCCTTCCAGTCTACGCCCAAAGCGAGCGATCCGGTATTCTGCGGGATCTCGGAATAGCCGACGGGCGGCGTATCTTCGGAACTCTTGATGATACCGTCCGCGTTGAAGTCTACGATATTGAAGTAGCCGGGCAGTTTCTGGCCGTCGTTGCTCTCCTGGGGAACGCTGGCGTAGATGTCGTCCCAACTCTTGTACATGCCGGCGGACAACTGCGTCCGCTGCTGGCCGATCTGATAGCCCTGATTCTTCAGATAGAAGAACTGCAACTGGGGGTCGTCGCGGAACATGACCGTGTTCTCATTGTGGTTGGCCGTGATCTTGCCCCACAGCAGCAGGTCCTTGCCGATCTGCTTGTTGACACCGAACTCGATCTCGAAACCCTTGGCGTTGACCCGTCCCAGGTTAGCGGCAGGGGCCGTGGCACCGAAGAAGGCGGGGATTGAACGGCTGTCGCCGGACAGGATGATGTCGCTGCGCTTCTCAGTGAAGTAGTCGAAACTGAAGGTGATCAGGTCCTTCCAGGCACTGAGTTCCAGGCCGAAGTTCTGCTTCACCGCCGTCTCCCAGCGCAGGTCCGGATTGCCGAGCGTGCTCTCTCTATACATATAATAAGGGCTATATGCGCTGGTAGACTTTGCCAGGCGGGAACGACCGCCATAGGCGTAAGAGGTCACATAAGCCCAGCGGCCGCCGCCGGTATCGTCACCGACCTTACCGAGGGAGTAACGGAACTTCAGTTTATTCATCCAGTCCGCCTTGAACCAGGGCTCATTGGAAACATACCAGCCCAGAGCGACGGACGGGAAGAACTCGAAACGGTAGCCCGGACCGAATTTTTCGGATCCGTTGTAGGCGCCGTTCACCTCGAGCAGGTAGCGGCCGCCGTAATCATAGGTCAGACGGCCTACCCAGTCTTCGCGGTAGTTCGGGAACATGGAGCCACGGGCATACTCTTCGCGCTTGAACACGCCCATCGCCGTCACGCCGTGCTTGCCGAACGTACGGGCGTAGTTCAACTGGGCCTGGTAGGTCAGGCGACGGAAGACAGGGATATAGCCCGCCCAGTTCGCATTCACGATTGTCTCGTAACGACGGGACACGACCTGGTAGGCCCAGTCATACTCGTCTTCCGGCACAGGCATGTCGATGATGTATGCGCTCGGATCGGCGCCCGGGAAGTAGTTCTTATAGTTGATATACTTGTACGCCACGTTCGTACGGGCTTCGGAAGCACGGATGGAGTTGTTGATGTCATAGACACCGCCTTCCGTACGGATCGTGTTGTCATAGGTCGCACGCAGGCTCGCCTTGAGGCCCTTCGTGATGAAACTCAGGTCCTGCTCCAGGGCGAAACTCGCGTTGATCTGGGTCGTACGGGTCTGACGGAGACCCAGGTTGTACACGGCCGCCAGCGGGTTCGTAGAGCTGTTCGCACCGTCCGAATAGGCGCCCCATCTCCCGTCTTCATACATCGGGAGGAACATGTTCGGCGCCAGGAAATAAGCAGCGGAATACATCCACTGGTCGGCACGGGACGTCGATCCTTCGTTGTTCCAGTTCGTGTTCTTGCGGCTGAAGAAGCCCGCCAGATCGAATTTCAGGCGCGTCGTCTTCGTCAGGTCGAAGTCCACGTTCGAACGGAAGTTGAAACGGTCGAAATCGTAGTTCGGGCTGTAGGGTTTCCCGTTGTCATAATCACGGAACATGTCACCTTCGTGCATGTAGGCCAGCGATCCGAAATACTTGATCTTTTTCGAACCGCCCTGGATGTTCGCGGAAACCTTGTGCGTATTCACCGAAAAGTCCTCGTACAGCTCCTTGGTCCAGTCCACATTCGGATAGATCTGGGCATACTCGGCGCTCTGGGGCTTCTTGAAGCGTTCGACGATACGATAAGGAACATACGCGTCCCAAGAGACTTCGCTCAAGACACCTTCACGCTCGATGACGTCATTCTTGGTCATCATCGCATCATAGGAGTCCATCTTCGCAGGCTGCTTGGCGATCATCTTGCCCGTGACCGTATAGTTGAAGTTCAGGCGGGTCTTGCCTTCCTCACCGCGCTTGGTGGTGATGAGGATGACACCGTTCGCGCCCTTCACACCGAAGACGGCCGTCGCGGATGCGTCTTTCAAGATGGAAATACGTTCGACTTCGTTGACGTCGACGTTGTTCATGTTGCGCTCCACACCGTCCACGAGGATCAGGGGACCGCCGCCATTCCATGTGTTCTTACCACGGATGAAGAGGCTCGTCGCACTCTCACCGGTCGTGATACCGCCCGGCTCACCCGAGGATGTCAGGGAGACCAGACCCGGCGCCTGGCCGACAAGCGCTTCCGTCAAGTCCGTCGAGTTACCGGTCTTCCGGAGAGACTCGTTGCCCACCTGGGCGATAGAAGCCACGACGCTCTCCTTCTTCTGGGTGCCGTAACCGAC
>CAMJHJ010000044.1 GCA_946405485.1 uncultured Bacteroidales bacterium
CGCAGGCCGATGGTCTCCAGCCCGTACAGGGAGGAGAACACGTTGGCATACAGCTCGTTGACGAACTTGGTGATGGCATACGGCGACAGCGGCCGACCGATGTGGTGCTCCACCTTGGGCAGCTCCTTGCTGTCCCCGTACGTGGAGGAACTGGCGGCATAGACAAAGCGCTTCACGCCCTCGTCCCGCGCCGCGACCAGCATGTTCAGGAAACCGTCGATGTTGTTCGCGTTGGTGTTGATCGGGTCGTTGATGCTGCGGGGCACGGAACCCAGCGCGGCCTCGTGGAGCACGACGTCGCACCCCTTCACCGCCTCACGGCAGGTGTCCAGGTCACGGATGTCGCCCTGGATGAAGCGGAAGTTCGGAGCTTCCTTCAGGGGCTCGATATTACGCAGGAAGCCCGTGGAGAGGTTGTCCAGGCAGGTCACGTCGTGGCCTTTCCCGACAAAGTGCTCGCACAGGTTGCTGCCGATGAATCCGGCGCCGCCGGTAATGAGAATCTTCATATCTGATCCTGTAATAAACTTACAAAGATAGTGAATCTACGGCAATTTCAGATAATCTCCCAGGATCGTATCGTATTCTTCCGGGTGGAAGGCCGCCCAGCCGCCCAGCGAGTAAAACGTAAATTCGCCGAAATACACCTTTCCATTCACTTCGTAGAAATCGACCCGCACATGCGGCAACCCCTGAGACAGTTTCTGAGCAAGCTCCTTCATCAATTCGAATCCTTGGGGCTTTTCCGGGGTATGCGCCGCCATCGGGTGCGACTGGACCAGGTCCAAGTGATGGTAATCCGCATCGAAATAATCGAAACAAACACCCGTTCCGCTTTGGCGCCCGGTAGCGACATAAACCATCTTGACCGCTCCGTCAAAACAGAAGAACTTGTAGTCCGCCAGTTCGTTTGTCTTCTCATCCACCAGATACGCTTCCGCGAACACCTTCCGCGGGATATTCTTGTACGGCCATTCCCTCCCCCGGAGGAACGTGTTCCGCTTCAAGGAATTCCGCAATCTTTTGACCGCCTTGTCCTTGTCAAGCCGCTCCTTGTCCTTGCAGATGACGATTCCATAATTGCCCCCGTCGTGATTGGTCTTCAGGACGAACTGCCGGGGCAGGTTGTCCCAGTCGATCTCCCTGGGATCCTCCCAGGCCCCCAGCAGGGGAATCACGTATTCCGGCCCGATCCTGGCGGAAACATACTCCTTCACGGCCAGCTTGTCCGCCATCGTGACCATCTCGGGACGGTGATAGTACAATTTCAGCCACTGCAACTTCTCGTTATAGGTCACAGGGTGGTCCAGATCCAGCCGCTTCCCCAACTCCAGACGGTACATGAGTTTCAGATACATTTTGTCCGGAAACAGGAAACTGAGCCGGACGCACAAAGCACTCACAAAGTGCCTGGGCTTATGGAACAGACTGTGGACGGCGTTATAGAGCGGCCTCTTCATAGATGCGATGCAATGCTTGGATATGGTTCTCGATACTGTAATGATTCCTGATGGCGTCCGCGGGAGCCTCAGTCCTTCGGTCCATCCAGGCCAGGATCCTGGAAACGCAGTCTTCCTCGTTCCCGGTCCGGAAAAGCGTGGCCCATTCCCCGTCCCGGGTGACTTCCTTCATCACGTCCCAGTCGTTCACGATGACGGGAAGGCCGCTGGCAATGGCCTCGATGACGGCGATGCCGAAGGTATCGTGGTCGGTGGCATACAGGAAAAGGTCCATCTGGCGGAGCAGCCAGGGAATGTCGGACCGGTTTCCCAGGAAGGAGACCTTGTCCGCGAGACCGTTTTCCCGGCAATAAGCGACGCAGTCGTCAAACCGCCAGGGTTCCGCCTCATCCCTCCGCCCGGCGAAATACATATGGAAGGGAACGCCCTTCCGGTCCAGCCGATGCAGGACCCGGCAGACAAAAGGCTGTGCCCGGCCCTCGATGAAACTGCCGACCATCACGAGGTTCAGCACCTGGTCATCGACCGGTACCGGATGGGACAGGTCCGGCTGGGGATTGTCCAGCTTGGAAAAGTCGATGCCGTTATGGACGACCCGGAGCTTGTTGTCTGCCGGAAGCCCCCATTTTTGTTCGTAATGCCGTTTCTCGAACTCGCTGACACAAACCATCCGCTTGCTGCCACCATAGACCAGTTTCCGGTACCATTTCGGGGCATTCGAGAAGGAGAAACCGTGGAAGGTCGTCACCACCTTCACCTTCGTGAAGAGCAGGGCCAGGATGCTGACCAGCGCATTCGAGGCCGTCTGCGCATGGACGATGTCGATGTGACGGTCCAGGACCGCTTTCCGCAGCGCCCGCATGTACTTGAGCATGTTCCCGGTCCGTCGGACCTGGATTATTTCGGCGCCGGTGGCACGGAACGCTTCCGAGAAATCGTCGTCCTTCCGGTAGAGGACGCAGAAATCGAAGGGTGCTTCGGCTCGCTTGCGACAGATGTCGTAAACGAGAGACTCCGCGCCTCCGTGTCGGAGACCGCCCAGGAAAAAGGCGACTTTCATTACTTGCGATGGGATAAACGGCAAACCAGGAAAGGCGACACATTCGCCAGCCAGATTTTCCGTTTGGCGGATTTCGTGGCGTGATAGGTCGAAAGCGGGAAACGTACCCGTTGTTTCAGAGCCCGGACATACTCCTTCCGTTCCGGATAGAAGAATCGGCCGACGCTGTCGAGGACGGACAGGGCAATCTGCGCACGCATCCCCCGGAACCAGCGGTCGTCCTTCACCTGAGGCTTCAAGGCGGCAAACCCTTCCAGGATGGTCATCTTGTCCCGGATGGCTTTTCGCTTCTTTTCCGTATCCGTATTCCGGGCGATGGAGCCGGTCCGGAACAGATAGTTGTAGACGACGGTATCCGTCGATGCCACCCGCCGGGCCTGGAGCAGGATCCGCGGCGTCCATTCGACATCTTCGAAATAGATCCCCTCCTTAAACGCGTTCCCTTCCTTCCGGAGGATGGATGACTTGACCATGAACTGCCAGGCATAACAGGCATACCCCAGACGCTCATTGAGGAACGTCTCGCCGTCGCAAACCACGTCAGAGTAGTCCACGAAGGGCTTGACATATTTGTTCGGTTCGAACACCGCGCCGTCCAAGTCCACGTTCTGGTAATTGAACCGGAGGATGTCCAGGTCCTTGTCCTCCATCTGCCTGACAAGCCCGCCCAGCACGTTCGGACAGAGATAATCGTCCGAATCGACGAACAGGACAGAATCCCCGGAAACGGCAGGGATCCCGGCATTCCGGGCGCCGCTGAGGCCGCGGTTCAGCTGGTGGATGACGCGGATATTCCCGTGTTCCGCCGCGAGGGAGTCGCAGAGTTTGCCGGAGCCGTCTGTGGAGCCGTCGTCGACGAGGATGATCTCGTAATCCTCCTGCGGCAGATCCTGGGCCAGCAGGCTGTCGACGCACTTGTCCAGGAACGCCTCGACGTTATAGACCGGAACGATGATGGACAGTTTCATCCGTTGACTCTTTTGTCTTTCCATTTCTCCAGCTTGAACAGGACCCGCTCCAGGAACCAGACCATCTTGTAAGCCCAGGGATGCCGCCTGATGCGCCGCATCTGCCGGATGGAGGGCACCCAGGCGTCATAATCCGCCAGGACGTTCGGGGGGACCAGTTCTTTCAGGACCTGCTCCCGCTCCGCCTTGGTAAGCGCCGTATTCGTCTCACTGATGCCGGTCATATCGAACAGGGTGACGTCGATATCGGCATACACCGGTTTCTCTTCCCCGAAGACGATGGCCTGCAGGTACCATTTCCAGTCAGAGTCGATCTTCAGGGACTCGTCGTAGGGGCCGTACTTGTCGAACAGCGACCGCCGGATATAGGCCGGGGAATGGTTCAGGGTGCCGATATACATACCCAGCAGCGTGATATTCCCGCCGGCAAAACACTTGTCCCGATGGACACGGCCGTCCGGGAAATCCTTGAGCATGTTTCCGTACAGGATGGACGGATGGGCCTCCTTCTCCAACGCAGCATCCATCTTGTCCATCACTTCCGGTGAAACCAGGCTGTCCCCGCTGTTCAGGATCTGGATATACTCCCCCGTCGCCATCCCGATGCCCTTGTTCATAGCATTGTAGATGCCCTTGTCCGGTTCGGAAATCCACTTCAGGCGGTCGCCGAAAGCCGGGGCCAGGCGTTCGATGACAGCCACGCTGCCATCCGTGCTGGCGCCGTCCACGACGACATATTCATAATCCGCCCGGGTCTGCGAAAGGATGCTTTGCATCGTCTTTTCCAGCCCGGCCGCGTTGTTGCGGTTGATGGTGATGACGGTAAGGATCATAACTATTATTCCACGGATTCAGGGATGGATTCCGGATGACGATTCAAAATGCCTAAAGAGTCGATGGCCTGCGCCAGCGCTCGGGAGAAAACAGCCGCGCCTTTCCGGTTGATATGGTTGGCATCCTTGAAATAGAGCGTATCCGCACAGAAACTCATGCGTGAAAAATCCAAAATCGGGATTTCAAACCGCTCGGACAGTTCTTGATACGCCTTCATCGGCTCAGCCTCCTCCAGATTCTCTTTCAGGACACTGAACATCGGGGCATAGACGAACAAGACAGCGGTCCCGGATTCCTGCGCACGGCGGATCACATCGGACACCAGTCGAACGGCTTGCGGATTGCAAGTGCCGGTCACCTTGCCCTGCCGGAGGACCGAGGCGAGTTTCCGCCCATGCCAGTTTTCCTCATCGATCGAATACCCTTTGTAAGAGTCTCCTTTCGTATCATGCCTGAGATGAAATGCCTCCATCAGCCCGATCGCCATCAACTTGTAATCGCCACGGTACCGGTACATCGGCATGTACTTGTCCAGCCAGGAGAAACCATACAGGTCCAGATAAGGACGGACCAGCGTATCCCGCATATACGGATAATACTGCTCCCGTTCGAACCCGTTGGTCACGATATCCAACTCCCGATAGTCCATATTGATGATCAGCAGTTCAGGCGGACGATTGTTTCTCTCGTACAGCCTCCAGCGGAGCCAGCTCACGCCGAATGGTTGACCGGAGACCCCCAGGTTCCGGGAATTGACCGCCAAGACGGAATCCAGGTAAAAGGGGTGATAGGAGCAGGCTGCCCGGGAGTTCCCCAAGATGACGACGTCGGCATCCATCTTTTGCCGCATCAGGGCATTCATCGTATAGAAGTGCCCTCTTTCTGTCCTGCGGAGACCGGCGCTGATGACGACATCGGCCACCACCGCCAAGCACAGGAGTATCAAGAAAAAGAAGGAGGTTCTCCGGATGAACCGACGCATCAGAACTGAAAATAGATGAACGACTCAGAGGATGCTCCGAAACAGAACACCAACGCGACGAGCGAGACATAGACCAACCACCTTCCCGTCACGGGGCCCTGGAAAACCTCGATCGGACACTCCTTCTTCCGTCCGAACCACTCAACCAGCACCAAGATTCCCAGGAGGAACGGCATAGGCAGGATGTAGGTGGCACTGTAAATCCAAGGCACCGAGAACAGGCTCCCACTGAACAACCGGCCGATGTAATCCCAGGCCTGTCCGATGCTTTCGGCCCGGAAGATGATCCAGCCGATGACCACCAGGAAGAAGGTCACCAGCATCTGGCCCACTTCCTTCAGGGAGGGCAGCAGACGGTCCTGGGCCACGACGTCCCGATACTTCCGGTTCTTCCCGAGCAGGATCAGCGGTAGGAACAGCAAGGCATGGTAAGCCCCCCAGGCGATGAAAGTCCAGTTGGCACCATGCCAGAGTCCACTGACCAGGAAGATGACGAACGTGTTCCTGACAATCCTGGCTTTCGAACAACGGCTTCCGCCCAGCGGGATGTACAGATAGTCCCTGAACCAGGTGGTCAGCGAGATATGCCAACGGCGCCAGAATTCTGCGATGTCGCGGCTGAAGTAGGGCACGTTAAAGTTCCGCATCAGCTTGATTCCAAACAACTTGCCAGTTCCGATCGCGATATCCGAGTAACCGGAGAAATCGCCGTATATCTGGAATGCAAACAGGATGGCGGCCAAAAGCAAAGTGCTGCCGCTATGGGCCTGATAGGAAGAGAATACCTGGTCCACGTACGTCGCGCAGTTGTCGGCGACCACCATCTTCTTGAACAGGCCCCACAGGATCTGGCGCATACCTTCTGCGCCCGCCTCATAGGTAAAGACCCGGGGCTTTGCGAACTGCGGCAACAGATTTGTCGCCCGCTCGATCGGACCTGCCACCAGCTGCGGAAAGAAGCTGACATAGGCGAAAAACTGCACGACGTCCCGGGTCGGCTCCAGTTTACCCCGATAAACGTCGATGCTGTAACTGAGCGCCTGGAACGTATAGAAACTGATCCCGACCGGCAGGATGACTTTCAATAAAAGCCCGTCGGTCTTGCCGCCCAGGAATACATCCGCAAAGGAGGTTACAAAGAAATCATAGTACTTGAACAGGCCCAGGATCAGCAGGTTTACAACGATGTTCAAGACATTGACCATCTTGGCCCTCCGAGGCATATCCCGGAACTTGTCGATCAGAAGTCCGCTGCCATAGCTGCACAGGGATGTAAACGCAATCAGGATCAGGAAACGCCAGTCCCACCAGCCGTAGAAGACGTAGGACGCCACCACGATGAACAGGTTCTGCCACTTGACATTCCTGTTGAACACGAACCAGTACAACAGGAACACGACGGGCAGGAAAACCGCGAACTCGATGGAGTTGAAAAGCATCCTTTAGGGTGTCAATGACCGGTACAACCCGGCATATGCTTCCCCGACCACCGCCGGGGTATAGTTCTCGAGGACTTTCTTCCGTGCGGCGGGAGCGAGCTCCGGCGCATGGTCCAGGCACCAGCGGATGCCCTGGGCCAGATCCTCGCAGTCCTTTTCGCGCGCCAGGTAGCCATTGACCTGATGATCGATCAGGTCGCCGTTTCCGCCGATGGCGAAAGCCGTGGCCGGCGTGCCGCAGGAAAGGCTTTCCTGGATGGTGCAGCTCAGGTTTTCACTCAGGGACGGGACGACCGTCACGTCGGCGGCCCGATAGGCGGCCACGATGTCTTCCTGCTTCCGGAGCATGCCCAGGCTGCGTACGGTCAGCGCACCCAGCCGGTCCGGGACGAGGCGGGTCGTTCCGAAAATCACCAGGTCCGTATCTTCCAGATGGTGCGGGGAGATGCGTTTCAGCGCATCGGCCAGTTCTTCGAATCCCTTGTTCCGGTCCTCGACGGCATTCATCGCGCCGAACAGGATGTGGCGCTTCTCCGAGTCCAGACCGAGCCGCGCACAGGCCTCTTCCCGGCTTCCGGGGCAGAAACCTTCCGTGTCCAGGCAGTTCGGGATCACACGGATGTCGCAGGCGCCCAGGAGCGAGCTCTTGCGTGCGCAGTCTGCCAACCAGCGGCTCGGCGCCACGACATGCAGGTCCAGCCCCCGGTAATATCCTAGCTTCTTTTTCCAGACCTGATGGCTCAAGTCCTTCGGGTCATTGGACCAGAGGGAAGGACAGTCACCGCATTCCTTCTCGTAACCGGGACAGTCCATGGGAAGATGGCAGATGCCGCAGAAAGGCCAGCTGTCGTGCAGGGTCCAGACGATCGGCTTGTCCTTCGGAAGCCGGTCCAGCGGCAAGAAACGCAGGTTCACCCAGTGCAGGTGCAGGATGTCGTAGTCGATCTTCCGGAGCGCCCCGCCGATGTCCGTCGACCGCAGGTCCGACATGAAGTAAGGGCCCTTCTTCGGATACTTTCCCCACAGGTAGTGCTGCCACTTGTTTTTCACTTTGTTCCGCACCCAGTCGAAAGCCCTGTACAGGGCATGGTGCGGCACGAAATCGCGCACTGAAGATACCCGGTCATCCGACGTCCCCTTGTTCTTGACGAACATCCGGCTGTCGATCCCATATTCCTGGACGGCCAGATGGATCCGGTAGGCGGCACGGGCGGCGCCGCCCGACGAATCGGACGTACTAACGGACAGGACGCGGATCTTATCTCCCATGTTTCAATCTCTTGTAAGCCATCAGCGCCCCATGGAGCGCCCCCCGGTCAAACAGCATGGACTTGTAAACGCGGGAGACTGTATCCTTGAGGCAGCCCCGGGAACGGGACTTGGCGAAGCATTCGTAATCCCGGCGGGTATCGACCGTCATCGAGGCCGGATGCGTGAGCGGCAGGATGCCGAACACCGGCCGGTCGCCCTTCCCGTTTTCGTTCGCCAGCGTATGGGTCCCTTCCCCGTCGAAGCCGATGTTGCTCACCAGATTCACCCGGGGATGGATCGTCAAGCCGCTGTTCTTGAACAGATGGATCTGCATCTGGAAGTCCCAGTAGCTCTTTTTCTCCTTGTCCCGCTGGATTTCCAGCACCTTGAAGTACCACCAGTCGGCCTCGACGGGGCTGTACAGCAGCTTCCTGCAATGCCGGCGGAACTTCTTCGCATCCAGGGTCAGCAGGTCCAGGTCGAAACCCTTCCAGGCCCGCGCCCAGGATGCCCAGGCGCCGGTGATCATATAATGCGAGAAATCGTACGAAGCCTCGCACTTCCATCGGTCATCGTACAGCGTGCTGCTGATATACATCACCTCGGGATGGTTCCGGTAGCGGTCCAGGAGCTCCTCGCAATAACCGAAGAAATCCGGATGCGGGAGGCAGTCGTCCTCCATCACGATCCCCTCCTCCACCTCGTGGAAGAACCAGTCGATGCCGGTCATCGGGCCGGCGCCGCAGCCATAGTTGCGGTCTGCATAGAAGGTATGCAGTTCGCAGTCCCAATCGACCAGTTCCTGCACCACGGCACGGACTTCCGGGCATTTTACCGCATCGACGGCATTTCCTTCCCGGGCGCCGTCCTGGAAAACATAAAGTGCAGCCGGCTGCGCATCCCGGATGGCGGACAGGACCCGGCGGACGTGGTCGGGACGGTTGAAGGTGATCAGAAGGACGGGCGTTTTCATGGGCAGCGATATCCTTTGATTCCGGTCGTGGAGAAGACAAGTTCGCAGGCTTGTAAATCAGCAGGAATCCCGGGTATGTCCTCTCCGCTGCCCGGATAGACCAGCCAGACTCCCTTCTTCCCGTCGAAAGACGCTTGTCCTTCGATGGAAACAGGAGCTTGACGCAGCCAGTCGAGATAGACTTTGACCCGGACTTTCGATGTTTCCCGCATATCCAGGTACGAAGGAGAGGTTCCTTCATACGGAGGCTCGAACCAATAGAGGGTCTCCCCCGAATCCACCTGCCTGGACAGGGCGGTCATCGCCTGGTAAACACGGCTCCGCGCCGCTTGGTTTTTCCGGATGACTCCCGGAATCTTGCGCCCGTAGAAGAGCGCAAAAGCCAGCATGAGAAGACAGATCCACTGAGGTTTCAGCCAGTCGTTGAGCAAGGACACGCATGCGGCAAGACCGATCAAAGCACCGATGTTGTAATAGTATGTATAGTTCAGTTTCAGCACCGCGGCACCCAGGAAATAAGCAAATGACGCCAGAAGCAGCGAGTCCTGGGAACGATAGCCGGACTTCTTGACGATCATCTGGTAAACCCGGACAACCAGAACCACCGTCGCCAGCCAATAAAGCTTATTGGCCAGAAACATCTTCAGGGCGTTCCCGATAAAGGTGGACGTTCCGTAATGCTGATAATAATCCCGGGCATTCGGTACCACGAGGACCGCATACAAAGCCAGGAAAAGCAGGCCGCTGGCCACAAGCAGGCCGTGAAAGACCCGCTTCCGCCGCGTCAAGCCCCGATAATTGAACAGGAGTGAACAGGCACCGACAGCCATAGGAATGGTGAACACGGTCTCATAGCAATAGATGACATAGTTGATGGAGACCAATGCCAAGATGCCGTCGACCCAGTTCTCTGTCTCGCAGAACCGGCAGGAGAACAGAAGGAAAAGAGACAGGAACAGGTACACGATCCATACACCCGTGTAACAAGAGATGAATTCAGGATAAACCCGGAAGACACAGATGACGACGAAGAAGAAGACCGTCGCATATTTCCAAGGGCTGGATACTTTCCGGAGCAGGATGAGGCCCGACAAGGCGAAGGCGCAAGCGAATATCACCAGGGCGACAGCCTGAAGCGTATAGATGGCCGACGGGGGGATACGGCCATCATAAAAAGGCAACAGGACATTGTAGAGATTATACGCGAAGGGATAGAAGCGTCCATAGGATGTGATCATCCCGCTGAAACCCAAGGGACTGAACGCCTTGTCCATCCCCGTGGCATTCATCACGATCGCCTCGTCTCCCAGCAGCCACTGGGCGTTATGGATCTGAAAAAACGTGCAGACGGCCAGGAAACAGGCCAAGGCGATCCAAAGGACCGCTTGATAGACCTTCTGGGCACCAGGAAGACCCTTGTTCCTCATTAAACCTCCTTTTCGATGATGTACCGTGGACGCCGCTTGACTTCCACATAGTTTTTACCGATATACTCTCCGATCACGCCCAGACAGAGCAGCTGCGTTCCACCCAGGAACCAGATCGACAGCAGGATGGAAGTCCAGCCTTGGATGGTCTTCCCGCAGAAATAGGCGACGAGGGCATATACGCCGGCGATAAAGGCCAGAATCAGGACCAGAAACCCGAGCACGGCGATCATCCGCAACGGCTGGACGGAAAACGAGGTGATTCCGTCGATCGCGAAATTGACCATCTTCCGCAACGTGTACTTGGATTCTCCTGCAAACCGGTCATGGCATTCGAAATGGACGATTCTCTCCTGGAAGCCCAGCGTGCGAACCATTCCCCGCAGGAACAGGTTCCGCTCCGGATACTGGGACAGCGCCTCGAGCGCCTTGGAGCCCAGGAGCCGGAAATCGGCATGGTTCGGAATCACGTCCACCCCCATCTTCTGCATCAAGCGATAGAAACCCAAGGCGGTCTTCTTCTTGAAGGCCGAATCCGTCACCCGGTCGTTGCGGACGCCATAGACGACCTCGCAGCCATCCCGATAGGCGGCGACCATCTCTTCGATGGCCCGGATATCGTGCTGCAGGTCCGCGTCGATGGACACCGCGGCATCACACTGGCCGACGGAGTGCATCAATCCCGCCCAGAGGGCATGCTGATGCCCCACATTGTGGGCCAGCTTCAAGCCATGGGCATAAGGGCTCTCTTTCTGAAGAGACTCGATGATTGCCCAGGTCCGGTCCTTGCTGCCGTCATCGACGTACACGATCCGGCATTCATCCAGGACTCCACGACCGATCCAGTCGCCGACAAGTTCCGTCAGCTGCCGGTTGGTTTCCGCCAGGACGGCCTCTTCGTTGTAACAGGGAATAACGATGTTCAATACCATCTCATTTCACTTTTTTGAAAACAAACCTCACCAGGAGGAAATTGATGGGGACGACGATGCAGTACACCGGCAGCGGGGCCCACTTGTCGGGAACGCCCATCCAGAGGAACAGGTTCAGGAACAGGATATGCAGGCCATAGTTGACCAGGTTGCTCAAGGAGAAACCGATTCCTTTTCCTACCGTCATCCGTTCGCGGAAGGTGAACAAGGCCGAAAGGATGAAGTTGAAGACGAAACCCGTCAGATATCCCAGCGTATAGGCGGCATTGGTCCACCAGGTTCCCTTGTCAGGAAACAGATGCACCAACAGAAGATAGACTCCGTAATGGATCGCCGTCGCGAGGACACCGACGATGCAGAAACGGATAAATTCCCAAAACTTGGGACGGAGTGCTTCCCAGTCCAATGGTTTCATTGTCCGAAATACATCTGAAGCGGAGTCCGGGTCTTGCCGGTCAACTTCCGATAAAGCTGATAAAACCGGAAGAGAACCGGCGAGGCGCAGATCCAGGACAGGCGCTTCACATAGGGCGTCCGGTCATGGACCTTGTCCACATATTCCTTCGCAAACTTGCGGTCATCCATGTTCAGGCCGGCCCGGAAGCCGATCTTGTAATGGGCATCCTCGATCTCTTCCGCGGTCAGGGTAGTCCGGTCCGGATACAGGTTCCTGAAATAGAGCCGGATGGCTGTCGTCCCTTCGTCAAACCGGCAGGCATGCAGCGCCACCTCCCGCCTGTCATTGATATATTTCCGCTCGATCCGGTAATTGACCGTCGTCCGCTTCAGATGATAGAACTTCGTATGGATGCTCAAAGCGAGCCACTTCGGGTAGTCTTCCATCTGAAAACCCAATCGGACGTACTCGTCGTAATCCACATACGCCAGGAGGCTGGCCCGGAAACAGGCGGAGGGCGCGGGAATGAAACAGCCTCGCAGGAGCTGCGTAAACGTATTCTCCTCGGGATCCTTGCTCTTTCTCACGTACTTCTCCCCCGTGGTCACGGCATCCATCAGCACATCCGTATAGACCACCCCGATCTCCGGGTCGCGCTCCATGATCTCCACCTGCAGCTGCAATTTCTCCGGATCGATCCAGTGATCATCCCCGGCACACCCGGAAATGTATTTTCCGCGGCACTGACGCAAGGTCGAGCGATAGTTTCCCAGGATCCCCAGATTCCGCTCATTGAAGATCGGACGGATGATGTCCGGATACCTGCCGGCATAATCTGCCATGACATTCCGGGTTCCATCCTTCGAGCAGTCATCCGCGACGACGATTTCGAAGGGAAACGAGGTCTTCTGCGCCAGCAGCGAATCCAGCGTAACAGGAAGCGAATGCTCCTGGTTATAAGTGAGAACGATGATCGAAGCGACAGGTGACTCCATCATACCCATTCATTGATGAGTTTGACAACTGTCCGGATCTCCTCCGGCGACATGACCGGACTCATCGGCAGGCTCAGTTCTTCCCGATGGATCCTCTCGGACACCGGGTAGGACCACCCGTTCCAACCGGCATAGCACTTCTGCTTATGCGGCGGAATCGGATAGTGGATGAGTGTCTGCACGCCGTTGTCTTTCAGGTATTGCTGCAACTCGTCCCGGCGTTCGCACAGGACCGGGAAGATATGGAACACGTTCGCGTCCCAGTCCGGGACCTGCGGCAGCGTGACGGCGGGATTGTCCATGTGCTCCAGGTAGTAGCGGGCCACCTGACGCCGGAGCTCATTGTCCTCATCGAGGTGCTTGAGCTTGACGGAAAGGATGGCGG
>CAMJHJ010000045.1 GCA_946405485.1 uncultured Bacteroidales bacterium
GGTTCCGAGGTGATTGAAGGCCACGATATAGCACAGGCCCAGCACAGAACCCGGGATCACGTAGGGCGCCATCATCAGCATATCCAGCGCGCCACCGGTTTTGCCCCTGCGGCGTACGATGACGTAGCTCATCAGGATGCCCAGAGCCAGGAAATAAACGATTTTTCTCATATCCTATTCAATCTCAAATTTCAAAGCGAAAGACTCTTGCGCGAGTCCCTTGGGCAGGGTGACGGACACCCTGCCGTCCCTGACCTTGCAGGACAGCCGGTGGCCGTCACCGACCAATTGCACCTTTCCGGCCGGGACATTGCCGGTCCATTCGACGGTCGCGGGAAGCGATTCACCGTCGGCGAGGGCGTAGATCGCATAGAGCGTCCTGCCATCCTTGGAGGCTGTGAACCAGAGATTTCCGTCGTGGTAGACGGGCGTCGTGCGGGTTGCATAGATCGCCTCCCCGTACTTTCGCAGCCACTCGCCGATCCCGTGGAGACGGCTCTGCGCCAGATCGTCGATCGTGCCGTAGGGCGTCGGAGCGATACCCAGGATCAGGTTGCCGCCCTTGGCGACCACCTCCACCAGCTCGGCGACCACCCTGCGTACGCTCTTGTAGTTGGGGTTGAAGCGCCAGCTGAAATCCATCAGCGGGTCGCAGGTTTCCCAGGGGATGTTGCGCTGCTCCGGAGGGACCGTACACTCGGGAGTCTGGTAGTTTTCGTTGTCATCCCGGGATACACGGTCCACGCAGATCATCCCGGGGTTGCGCTGGCGCGCAGCGACAAGCACCTCGTCCAGCCCCACTTCCTTACCGGAAATCCAGCCGCCGTCCAGCCAGATCAGATCCATCCGGCCATAATCGCGGGTAAGTTCCGTCAGCTGGTTCTTCGTAAAATCCACGTAATTCTGCCACCAGTCCGGGTGATTCTCTTTCTTGTAATTGATGCCCCGGCGCGGCGTGGCCAAGATCGGGTTCCAGAACCACTTGCAATGCCAGTCGGGCTTGGAGAAATAGGCGCCGACCCAGAAATCCTTGGCCCGGAAAGCATCGAAGACTTCCTTGGCCACATTGCTGCGCGGGTGGTCTCCGAAAGGCCCGTTGGTGATCTTATAGTCTGTATACTGCGTATCGAACATGCAGAAACCGTCGTGGTGCTTGGTCGTGAAGACCATATATTTCATCCCGGCGTCCTTCATCACGTCGGCCCAAGCGTCCGGATCGAACTGCCGGGGGTTGAAGAAACGGCTCAGGCCCCAGTACCACTGCTTGAACTCATCGTAGCTCAAGCCCGTCTCGCGACGGTAGTTGTACTCCCATTCCTCATCCTCGGAGCAGAGGTTCCAGGACTCCATGATCCCGGCCACCGAATAGATGCCCCAGTGGAAGAGCACCCCGAACTTGAGGTCCTGCCAGGCGTCCAGTTTCTGCAGCACCAGCGGATCCGTAGGCTCAATATAGCCGTTCACCGGCGAATAATGATGGGCGTAACCCGTCTCCTGCGCCGTCACGCAAAGCGGGCCGGCGCATATCAAAAGAGTCAGGAGAAGCAAAGGAAGTTTTTTCATAAGAATCAGATGTGCATTTCAACAAATATAATAAACATTGTCGAAATAAGAAATCGGGCGGCCCAGATGGGTCGCCCGAAATCAATCTAGAGCAGATAACTGTTATTTGAGGGATTTCGCCCAGAAAAGAGTGAAATTCTCAGAGTCATCTCCAACATTCGCTTTGGCAACCGTATAGTTCGCCTTGTTGTTGGCAGCTTCCGTGTTCGGATACTTCACGCGGTTGACGATGTTCGCAATCTTTACACCGTTGCCCGTGTCGGTCGGATAGTCAAGCTTCGGGTAACCGGTACGGCGGATGTCCGTCCAGGCCTGAGTCGGCTGAGTGATACCGAAATGTGCCCACTTCTGCGTCATGATTGCATCCATCTTGTCAGTGTAGGCATTCCAAATCTTCTGAGCGAAGGCAAGGGCATCAGCTTCAGACGGGATGTCCTCGGCCTTGAACTTCTTGAAATAACGCTCTCCGGTGGACGTGGCCTTTTCCTGACTTCCGTTCACGTTCTCGTCAAATAACTGCTCGATGGAAGCGGCGACACCCTTCTTGAAAGCGTTCTCGGCATTGCCGGAGGCATAGCCCTTCTGGTAAGCCTCGGCAAGGAGGAACCAGGTCTCGGCAGCTGAAATGATAGGGCTGACGAAAAGGTTGTTGTAAGTGAAGGTAGCGTAGTTCAGGCGTGCATAGTAACGCTGCTCATATTCTTCAGCGGCATTATGCTCGTTCTGTTCAGCGGTTGTCTCACCGACATGTTCGCCGAAATACTCACCCGCTTCGTTCGGGAAGTAAACAACAGGGAGACGAGGATCGTTTTCGCCGGTGATCTGGAAGGCGTCAATCACCTTCTGGGAAGCCGTCGCGTTGATGTCCTTCCAGCTGTCACGGAAGTTCTCCCAATATGCGAAGTTTTCAAAGTCAGCATGTACCTTGATCGATTCCGCCCAATTGGTAGGAAGGGTGCGGCCAGCTGCCTTGGCAACGGCAGCCTTACCCTCAGAGACGAGAGCTCCCTGGGCAGCAACGTGAATGCCGAGACGGAGAAGGAGGGCATTGGCATAAGCCTGCCACATATTGAGGTCTCCGCCACAGATGTAATCCTGCTTCTCAAGCGTGATTTTAGTAGCATTGCGGACACTGGAAGCAAGGCTGCCAATCTCGGTATAAAGGGCATCCAACTTGGTCAGCATCATCTTGTACAAATCGACATCACTGTCATATTTAGGGAAGGACGTGGCAAGTTCGCCTGTAATGGCAAGATAACATGCTTCCTCAAACGGGACCGGGCCGAAGATATCCACAAGCTGGGAAAGATGATCATAAAGGTAAACCTCGGTCAGCGCTAAGTAGAGACGGTCTTCCGCCTTCTGCTCCTCCGTTTCGGATTCGTACTGCCGCTGCATGATGCGGTAGTTACGGAGGATATCATAGAAACTGTTCCAACGATCGTTAATATAACCATCATTGATATAATACATGGTACCGCTATTGACAGAGAAGCCGATAGTCTGGGCAAGTTTTCCGAAATAGTTATCCCAAGTATACATCCTCCAGTAGGCATTGAAGGTGTAACCGTTGCCCAGCATGAAGGTACCCGTCATGAGTTTTTCGCAAGATACCGCAGTCGTCTTGGACGGATCATTGTACTTGTCCTTAAAAATCTGGTCGCTGCAAGAAGCAAGGAGAGACAGAACGACGGTGGTCAGGATCAGAGTATAGATTTTTTTCATTGTCTTATCCATTTAAAGTTAGTCGGACACGATTAGAAGTTCGCACGGAGCGTGAAACCGAAGGTCCGGGAAGAAGAGGTGGAACCACCGATCTGAACAGCATCCATCCAGTTTGTACTATCCATCGCCTCCGCATCGAAAATGGGCAGGTTCTTGTAGACAAAGAACGGATTGCGGGCGAAGACGGAGAGACGGAGCGCGTTGCATTTGAACTTGCGGGTGAAGTTCTCCGGCAGGGTATAGGAGAGGGAGAGCTCACGGCACTTCAGATAAGTGTTCCTGAAGATGGAGTGGCTGTAATAGTTCGCACCGCCAACACCCCAGGAATAGGCTTCCGTGAGCATGTCATCGGTGCTGATGATCTTCGTATTGGGCTTTCCGTCCTCGGTCACGCCTTCGAGAATTTGCCCGTCGTGATGGATATATTCGCCATTAGGGCCTTTGTCCAAACCCTCCGCAGCGATATAATTACCGTTTGCGTCGGCATAGTACGCGAGACCACCGTGAGCTTCATCACGGAAAGGCATGGAGTCTTCAATGGCACCGACACCCATCATGTACTGATAAGGCTGATTCCAGACATCACCGCCAATCTGGAAGTTGAAGAGAGCATCCAGCGTCCATCTCTTGTAAGAAAGCGTCGTAGCAAAACCACCGATAAGGTCAGGGATAGCATTACCCACCTTGACCGGCTCGTCAGTAATCTTATAATAGCCGTTGGCATTGACGATCTTGTTGCCGTTGGCATCCTCCAGAGGAGCATAGGCATAGATATCACCCATCTTTTGTCCGGGGATGGAATAGAGATAGACTGCGCCGTTATCCCAGCGTTTGTTCTCGAGACGATCAAGGCCTTCCATCAGCTTGACCACCTTGTTGGTGTTCCAGGCGAGATTGCCGGAGATATCCAAGCGCCAGTCACCGCTCTCGATCGGGGTGCCATAAAGGGCCAACTCGATACCCTGGTTCTCCAATTCACCGACATTGACGAGCATGGATTTACCGCCGGCACTGCGAGGTGTGGTTGCCTCGAGTATCTGATCGACAATTCGCTTATGATAGTAAGAGAGATCAAACCCGAGACGATTGCGGAAGAACTTGTTCTCGATACCGAATTCCCACTCGTGGGTCATCTCAGGACGGATATTGTCATTGCCAAGATCACTACCAAGCTGTTGATAAACATACTTATTGGAAGCTGTAGACTGGGTGTAGGAAATCGGAGCCTTGTAAAGCTCAGGAGCAAGACCAACGATACCATAAGAAACACGGAACTTTCCGTAGTCCACCCATGCAGGAAGGTCAAAGAGCTCAGAATAAATGATGGAAGCGTTGACGGAAGGATACCAGAAGGACTGACCATTCAACGTGGAGGTCTTTTCATTACGGATCGTGCCCTCCAGATAAGCCCAATCTTGCCAGGAGAAGGAAGCCGTTGCGAAGACGGCCTGCTTGAGCATGTCACTGACGCTTTCACTGCCACGAGCATCCTCATTCGAGAACTTGAGATTGAAATGGTTAAGGTCAGTCAATCCATTCTTGGCCTGAGCGGTCGTCGCAAGGTATTTTTCCTCACGGACAGAATAACCGACAATGGCATTGAAGCCCAAATCCTCGGTGATTTGAGTGTCCCAGTTCAGCATGACGTCACCATAAAGGGTCTGATAGTCACGCTTGGTGATGGCATAGTGACCGGTCGGCTTACCGGTAATGGCAGGAGAGGTCTTTGCATACTCCTTGAGTTCGATGTTCTGGACGGACCAGTCAGTCGCGAGATTCGACTTGAGGGTGAGACCCTTGACGATCTCCCAGGAAGGAGTTACACTGGCGATGAGACGCTGGTTATTCTCATACTGCTCGCGGCCGAGGATATTCCAGGCGTACTCATCAAGGAAGCCGCCCAGGTTGGAAGGATTATAGTACCACCCCTCGGAAGGATTCTCATGGTTGGCGTCGGTCCAAGGCTTATTGTAGAAACCAGCGGAAGTCCGAACGTGTTCACGGTAATATACGATATCGTCAAAAGCACCGAACATACCGGAGTAATTCGCGACCATACGCGCGATACGATAGGGACGGTTCTTGACATTCTGGTTCATGTAGTTGACCGAATAGCCGAGTTTGACCCCTTTGGCAATATCCTGGCTTCCGCTGACCTGGAAGTTGTGCTTTCCAAGATGGGAGTTATACTGATTAGGGATATTGTCCATGAAAGTATAGGAGAAACGCGTGTTACCGTGTTCGTTACCGGTGGTGATAGCAAGATTATACTGCTGAAGGATACCGGTCCTGAAAAGATCACTCCAAGGATCATCGGTATAAGCCGTGAACTTGCGATAACCGACAGGGGTATAAACCTCACGACCATCATACTTGGGGCCAAAGTAATAATAAGCGTTAAAGACAGAGGGGACATCAATGGTCTTTCCGTTCTTATCGGTTCCACCCATACGACGGATATCAAAGCCATAATACTCCGAGGTAGGGTCATCGACTAAAGCGGCCTGACTCCAATACTGCCAGGGATAACCAGGGCCGAAGGTCGTCTGATACTTGGGCATGTAGGCAACAGCGTCAGCCTGAATGCTACCACTGAAATCCACATGGACACCACTGTTCTTCTTGCCTTGCTTCATCGTGATAAGGACCACACCGTTAGCACCCTCGGAACCATACAGGGACGTCGCAGACGCACCCTTCAGGATGGTGAGGTTCTCGATATCTTCCACATTGATGTCGGTCAGACCGTTGGACTGCATACGCTGCACGGCCCAGTAATCACCGAGGTTTGCTTCACCGTTACGGATCGGGACACCGTCCACGATCACAAGCGGCTGGCTCGTACCGGTAATGGAGGAAAGGCCTCGGACATTGATTGAAATAGCACCTGTCGCACCACCCGGAGCCGTACTGATACGGACACCGGAAGCTTTACCGTAGAGGGCGGAGCCGAGGGACGGAGAAGCAGTGGCAACCAGCTTGCTGGCATCGACAGAACTCACGGCGTAACCGACCTTCTTCTCATCCTTACGGATACCGAGAGCCGTTACAACCGTACCCTCCAGCAATTCAGAGTCCTCATCAAGGACAACGTTGATGGGGCCACCGTTCCAAGTCACGACCTGGGAGGTGTAGCCGATGCAGGAGAATTCGATCTTATCTCCTACCTGGGCATTGGAAAGAGAGTAGGAACCGTCAAAATCGACAACAGTGCCGTTGTGGGTTCCCTGTACGAAAGCAGATGCGCCGATAACGGGTTGACCAGCCGCATCTTTCACTGTTCCTGTGACGGTAGTCTGGGCAAAGGCAGAGAAGCCGAAGCCAAGCAGGGCGACCGTCATTGCAATTCTGATAAACAGATTCTTCATGAGCAGTTTAGTTGGGTTAATAAAAAATGTTGTGGTTATAGTGTTTTAGTTTGTTTACACAAACAATACTAATAATTCGCAAATATAACCAAATAATAGATAAAATCAAAACCGCCCAAAGAAATCAGGCGGTTTCACTACAAATTTTTAACTTACAGCATCTACCGATGGGACTCGAAGCAACGTAAGGTATTGACCATCAGCATCGCGATGGTCATCGGGCCGACGCCGCCCGGAACGGGCGTAATCCAGCCGGCGACCTCCGAGCAGGACGCGAAATCCACATCCCCGCAGAGATGCCCTTCCGCGTCGCGGTTCATGCCGACGTCGATCACAACGGCGCCGGGTTTGACCATTTCACCCGTAATGAGCCCGGCCTTGCCCACGGCTACCACCAGGACATCGGCCTGCGCGGTGACGGAGCCCAAGTCCGCCGTGCGGGAATGGGCGATGGTGACGGTGGCGTTGCGGTCCAGCAGGAGCTTGGCGACCGGCTTCCCGACGATATTGCTGCGGCCCACGACCACGGCCCGTTTCCCGGCCAGGGAGACACCCGTGCTGTCGATCAGGCGAAGGATGCCCGCCGGCGTGCAGGGCACGACGCAGTCCCGGCCCAGCCAGAGATCCGCCACATTGGAGGGATGGAAGCCATCCACGTCCTTGCCGGGTGCGATCGCGTCGATGACCTTCGCCTCGTCGATGTGCCGGGGCAGCGGCAGCTGCACCAAGATACCGTCCACGGCAGGATCGGCGTTCAGGGTGGCGATCCGCTCCAGCAGGGCATCCTCGGTGGTATCGGTCGGCAACTCGATCTTCAGAGAATCGATGCCCACGTATTCGGCGGCCCGCACCTTGTTGCGCACATAGACCTGGCTCGCGGGGTTCTCCCCCACGATGATCACACATAGGCTGGGCTTGCGCCCGCATTGTTTCTCCAGCGAAAGCACCTGCTCCCGCACCTCGTCCTTGATGGCGGCGCTGAGCGCCTTTCCGTCGATGATAGTGGCCATAATCAATTATTCCATTTCCAGCGCACAATGCGCAATGTCGGTCCGGCAGAACAGGTTAGCGCAACGCACCTTGCCCACCTGGGCATAGATGCGTTCCCGTGCCCGGGCGACGCTCTCCCCCTGCCCGACCAGCATCAGGACGCGGCCGCCGGCCGTCACGAGACGCCCTTCGGAGAAAGCCGTGCCCATGTGATAGATCTTGGCGTCCACTTCCTCCAGGCCTTCGATGGCGTAGCCTTTCTCATACTTGCCCGGATAGCCTTTGGAAGCCAGGACCACGCCCAGCGTCACATCGTCGCTCCAGCGCAGCGGCTGCGGTTCCGCGCCGGTCGCCACGGCCTGGAAAACGTCATAGATGTCGCTCTGCAGCAGGGGCAACACGACCTCCGTCTCCGGATCGCCGAAGCGGGCGTTGAACTCGATCACCTTGATCCCCTGCGGGGTCTTCATCAGGCCACCGTAGAGCACGCCGCTGAGCGGGCAGCCTTCCTGGGCCATCGCCTCCGCCGTACGGCAAAGGATCTTCTCCAGCGCGAACTGCTTATCCTCTTCCGTGATGAAGGGCAGCTGCGTATAGGCGCCCATGCCGCCCGTATTCGGTCCCTTGTCGCCGTCGAAGGCACGCTTGTGGTCCTGAGAGAGCGGCATCGGATACACCTTGCGTCCCTCGACAAAGCACATGAAGGAGAATTCGGGCCCCGTCAGGAAATCTTCCACGACCACCCGGCCTTTGCCGAACGTCTCATCCAGGAGCATGCTGGCAAGCGCAGCCTTCGCCTCCTCCAGATCGGCAGCGATCACCACACCTTTTCCGGCGGCCAAGCCGTCGTACTTGAGCACGGCCGGGAACGGACGCCCCGCCACATAGGCGAGCGCCTCCTCATAGTCGCTGAAACTGCGGTACGCGGCGGTCGGGACGCCGTATTTCTCCATCAGGCGCTTGGCGAACTCCTTGCTGCTCTCGATCTGCGTCGCGCCTCTCGTATGCCCGAAGATCGCAAGTCCCGCTGCGCGGAACGCATCCACGACGCCGGCCGCCAGGGCCGCTTCCGGACCCACGACGGTCAGGTCGATCTCCTTCTCTTTCGCGAACGCGAGCAGACCGTCCACATCCGTGTCCTTGATCGGCACGCAGGTCGCCTGGAGGGATATGCCGGCGTTGCCGGGCGCACAGAAGATTTCGCCCACCTGCGGGCTGCGGCCGAGCGCATCGACAATCGCATGCTCGCGGCCTCCGGAACCTATGACAAGTACTTTTTTCATCGCTGAAGGGTTATCAATGTTTGAAATGGCGCATGCCGGTGAACAGCATGGTGATACCATGCCTGTCCGCTGCTTCGACAGAATCCTGGTCACGGACGCTGCCGCCCGGCTGAACGATGGCCGTCACGCCGTATTCCGCGGCCGTCTCGACACTGTCGCCGAAGGGGAAGAACCCGTCGGAACCGAGCACGACGCCGGCATTCCGGATGTCGGTCCCCCGCTCTGCCAGTGCTGCTTTCGCTTCTTCCAGGGCAATCCTGGCCGAGCCGACACGGTTCATCTGGCCGGCGCCGACACCCAGCGTGGCCCCGTCCTTGACAACGACGATGGCGTTGGACTTGATGTGCTTGACGATACGCCAGGCGAATTGAAGGTCCGTCATCTGAGCCTCCGAGGGCTGCGCTTTCGTCACGCACATTGCAGGATCGAGCGCCTTCGTCACGAGATCCTGGTCCTGGACCAGCATTCCGCCGGTGACGGAGACATACTGCTTGCGCACGATGCCATCTTCCTTCATATCCACCTGCAGCAGTCGCAGATTCTTCTTGGCGCAGAGGATTTCCAGCGCTTCAGGCGTAAACGAAGGTGCCATGATGATTTCCAGGAAAATGGGCTTCATCAGGGCCGCGACCTCCGCGTTGACCTCGCAGTTGGTGGCGACGATGCCGCCGAAGATGCTGACCTTGTCAGCCTCATAGGCCTTGGTCCAGGCATCTACGACATCCTTGCCGATGGCGGCACCGCAAGGATTCATGTGTTTCAGGCCCACGCAAAACGGCACTTGGCCGAACTCCCGGACGATACTCAGGGCCGCATTGGCATCTTGTATATTGTTGTAGGACAACTCCTTGCCATTCAACTGCACGGCACCCGCCAGAGAGAACGGGACCGGCTCCATGGCGGCGTAGAATTTCGCCTCCTGATGGGGGTTCTCACCGTAGCGCAGGCCTTGTTTGAGATCGTACTCGAGGAAGAGTTTCTCGTTCAAACCGGCCTGGGCGCGCATATAGGTCGCAATCATCATGTCATACTCGGCCGTGTGCGTATAGGCCTTGGCGGAAAGCTTGAGACGCGTCTCCTGCGAAGTGGAACCGTTGGCCCGCAACTCTGCAAGGACCGTGTCATAATCCGCGGGGTCGCAGACAATCGTGACATCGCGCCAGTTCTTAGCCGCGCTGCGCACCATCGAAGGACCGCCGATATCGATGTTCTCAATCGCCTCTTCGAGCGTGACACCCGGCTTGGCAATGGTTTGCTTGAAAGGATAGAGATTGACGCAGACGAGGTCGATGGTCTCGATCGCATTCTCCTTCAGGACCGCCATGTGCTCCGGCAGTTCCCGGCGGGCCAGGATGCCTCCGTGGACCTTCGGATGAAGGGTCTTGACGCGACCGTCCAGGATCTCCGGGAAACCGGTCACCTCACTGATGCCGATGGTCTTGACCCCTTCCTTTTCCAGGAGTTTCTGCGTGCCTCCGGTGGCGATGATTTCCCACCCGAGGGCGACCAGGCCCTTGACGAAATCCACCAGGCCGGTCTTGTCACTTACGCTGACTAATGCTCTCATACTCACTTCATTATTATATTAACGCCCGGCACATCGGTGACCTTTCCGATCACGGAGGCCTTTTCACCGCAAGCAGTGAGGATATCGATCGCCTGCTGCGCTTCGCTTTCATCAAGGACCGCGATCATGCCGATGCCCATGTTGAAGATATTGAACATCTCGCGATGAGGCACGCCGCCCCATTTTTCCAGCATCCGGAAGACCGGGAGGATCTCCCAGCTGCCTTCACGGATTTCCAGGCCCTGGCCGGGTTGCAGGACGCGCGGGATATTCTCATCGAAACCGCCGCCCGTGATATGACAGATCCCGTGTACGTCGCAGGCACGGATCACCTCCAGCATCTGCCTCACATAGATCTTGGTAGGGGTCAGCAGGACCTCACCCAGCGCCCGTCCGCCGAACTCGGGAATCATGTCCGTGTAATTCAGGCCCGCATCCGCGACGATCTTGCGCACAAGGCTGAAACCGTTGGAATGCACGCCCGTGGACGCAACGCCGACCAGCACATCTCCGACCTTGACCTTGCTGCCGTCGATAAGTTTCGATTTTTCGACGACGCCGGTGGTATAGCCTGCGATGTCGTATTCGCCGTCGGCATACATGCCCGGCATCTCAGCCGTCTCACCGCCTACCAGGGCGCAACCCGCCTGCCGGCAGCCTTCCGCCACACCGGCGACGATCGCCTCGACCTTCTCCGGCACATTGTGCCCCAGGGCCACATAGTCCAGGAAAAAAAGCGGTTCGGCGCCCTGCGCCAGCACGTCGTTGACGCACATCGCGACGGCGTCGATGCCGATCGTATCGTGCTTGTCCATTGCAAAGGCGATCTTGAGCTTCGTGCCCACTCCGTCGGTCCCGCTGACCAGGATAGGTTCCTTGATTCCCAGGGAGGCGAGGTCGAACATGCCTCCGAAGGAACCGATATTACCCATCGAGCCCGGACGGGCCGTGGAAGCGACATGCTGCTTGATGCGGCGGACCACTTCGTATCCGGCTTCCAGGTTCACGCCGGCGTTTTCATAAGTCTTAGCCATGGTATTCAGTCATTGTTGATTTCATCATCATAGAGGATAGTCGGATACTCGCCCGTGAAGCACGCCTGACAGGGATCCGCACAGCCGAAACAGGACGCGCGTGTGGATTCGGGACTCAGGTAACCGAGAGAGTCGGCGCCGATGGCCTCGCGGGCCTGCTCCAGGGTCCGGTGGGAGCACAGGAGCTCTTCGGGAGTGGAAGTATCCACGCCGTAATGACAAGGGAAACGCATCATCGGACTGGCGATGCGAACATGCACCTCCGTGGCGCCGGCCTCGCGCAGCATACGTACGATCTTGAGCGATGTGGTGCCGCGCACGATACTGTCATCCACCAGGACCACACGCTTTCCGCGCACGACATCCTCCACGGGCGAAAGCTTCATCTTCACACCCAACTCGCGTATCTCCTGGATCGGCTCGATGAAGGTACGGCCCACGTATTTATGCTTGATCAGGCCCATCTCGTACGGGATGCCGCTCGCCTGGCTGTAACCCATTGCCGCAGACAGGCTGGACTCCGGCACACCGACCACGATGTCCGCCTCGACGGGGCACTCATGGTACAGGCGACGGCCCGCTTCCTCGCGGTAGGCGTGGACGTTACAGCCGTCGATATTACTGTCGGGACGCGCATAATAAATGTATTCCATCGCGCACATCCGATGCTTCTGGAACTGGGAATAGCGGTTGGAGCGCAGTCCGTGGGCATCCAGCGTCACCACTTCGCCGGGCTCGACGTCCCGCAGGAACTTCGCTCCCATGATGCCGAAGGCGCAGGACTCGCTGCTCACGACATAGCCGTCGCCCAGGGTGCCGATCACCAGGGGCTTGATGCCGTACTTGTCCCGGCAGGCGTAGATGCGGTTGCGGGTCAAGACCAGGATGGAGAATCCGCCCTCTATCATATTGAGCGCCTTGAGGATGTTGACGATACGCTCCTCACCGTTGTGCTTCTTGATCAGATGGGCGAAAATCTCACTGTCCGTCGCGGTCTGGAAGATGATGCCCCGCTTCTCAAGCAGGGACTCCAACTGCTTGGCATTGATAAAGTTGCCATCGCAGGCAACGGCGAAATCCCCTTTCGTCTGATAAAAGAGGATGGGATCGACGTTGTCCAGGCCGCCCTTGCTGACATTGGCATACTTGACGCTGCCGATGCCGACGGAGCCTTCCAAACCGAGCACGTTACCGTCCGTGAAGACTTCGCTGAGCAGCCCCTGTCCGCGGTGGCGGCAAGGCTTGCCCGCATCATCGAAGGTGACGATGCCGGCGCCTTCCTGGCCCCGGTGCTGGATGTTATGCAGTCCGTAATAGAGATAGGTCGAGGCGTTCGCGACGCCGAAAACTCCGAGTACACCCATGGTCAGTTCTCTTTCAATACAGTTGTAAGCCGTTCATATACATTGCGGTAGGAGGCCACCACGTCGCTGAGGTCCAGGCGGAAGCGGTCCTTGTCCAGGCGCTCGCCAGTCTCTTCGTCCCAAAGGCGGGCGGTATCCGGACTGACCTCGTCGGAGAGGATGATCTCCCCGTTGTCCGT
>CAMJHJ010000046.1 GCA_946405485.1 uncultured Bacteroidales bacterium
TATTCTTTTCATAAATACAAAAATACGGCGCCAAAGTGCCAAATACTGTCACTTTCGTGAGGAACATATATTATTTGTCAGTTTTTGTTTCAACTCTGACACATGCCACGGAAAGGCGGCTGCCAACTGCAGGGTGCATTCCCCGAAGGGATAAAAGCTTGCACCCTGCAGTTGGCAGCCGCCTTTCCGCCGTTATCCTAGCGGGACCGGATATCCAATTGATTGTCTTTGATGTACCGCATCACCTCCTGGGGGATGTCGGTGCAGAGATAGTCGGCGCCGAGCAGGTAAGCGAGGTGCGTGTCAGCGGTTTTCTCGCCCGGCCAGAGGTTGACCAGGACTCCCTTCTCATGGGCGTATTTGACACCGGAGCGGGAGCTGCCGTTCAGCGTGGCTGCCACCCGGTGCAGGCCCATCATCTTGACCAGGTCCACCGTCTCCTGCGTGCAGGGCTTGCCCGTGATCAGCATCACTTCCGCATCCGGATGGCGTTCGCGCAGATAGAGCAGCGGGCGCGGGTCGAAGGACGAGAAGACATAGAGCGCATCGGCGGGTTTTGAGGCCATGACCTTCGAATAGACATCTTCGCAGTACTGTTGCAACAGCAGCAGGGGATAGTCTTTCTCATTGGTCTTCATCTCCCATTCGACATAAAGGGACTCACAGTCTTTGAAGTACTCCAGCAGCTCGTCCAGGAACAGGACCGGGCTTCCGCCCTTGGTCTTCAGCGTCCGGATGTAGGCGGACTGGGTCTGCTCGATGCGTCCGGTGCCGTCGGTCATGCGCTCCAGGGTATTGTCGTGCATGATCACATACTGCCCGTCGGCGGTGATGTGGATGTCTGTTTCGAAACCGTGACAGCCGGCTTCATAGGTAGCCTTGAAGGCGCTCAGGACATTCTCCTCCTGCTCGGCACGGCCGCCTCGGTGCGCAAGGATGCGCGGTTGGGCGGAAAGCGCCGCCGCACCCGTCAGCACGGCGGCGAGAATCATCAGGAAACGTTTCATCGGCTATGCCTCCGCTTTTTGGGGACGAAGCAGTACAAAGGCGCAGAGGGCCAGGTAGGCGACGCAGACCGCGATGACGGCGAGCGAACCGATCTGGGAACCCATCTTGTCGGCGGTCAGGCCCATAAGGAGCGAGACGACACCGCCACCCACGATGCCCATGACCATCAGGCCGGAAATCTCATTGGCCTTGGCAGGCAAATGATTGATGCCCAGGGAGATGATGATGGAGAAAACGCTGGCGCTGAAGAAGCCGATAAAGCCCACGAGCGTGAGGATCAGCGCCTGTCCCTGCGCGAAGAAAAGACCTGCGAGGGCGGCCGCCACGATCACGATCGCGATTTCGAAGAATTTGCGGTCTGCGATTTTGCTCAGTGCGAAAGCGCCCACGAAAGCGCCGACGGTCTTGCAGATGAAGTAGACGGTGATGCCCAGCTGCGCATGGTCGGTGTCCAGGCCGCAGCGCTCGATCAGGAGTTTGGGAGTGATGACGTTGGTGCCCACATCCAGGCCCACGACGGTGAAAATGCCCAGGAAGCAGAACAGGATGTACTTGTCGCCCAGAAGTTTAAGCAAGTCGCCCAGGGACGAGCCGCCTTCGGCCGGAGACTCTTCGATCTTGGTGAAGAGCAGCCAGGCGGAGGAGAGGATCGTGATGATGGCGAAAGCCGGGAACATGTATTTCCAGGAGCCGAACCAGGCTGCGCAGCCCAGGGCCAGATAGGGAGCCGCGCAGGCGGAGAGCGCTTTCAGCACCTGACCGGTGGAGATGTAGCTGGACAGGGAACCCTTGCCGCTGACAACATCGGAAAGCAGGGGATTGAGGGCCACCTGGATGATGGTGTTGCCGATGCCCAGCATGGCGCAGGCGATCAGGCAGGTCGTCAGGTTGTAACTGAACAGGGGGATCAGCATGCCCAGGAAGGTGATCACGTTGCTGACCTGGACGGTCGCTTTGCGGCCGATCTTGTTCATCATGAGCGCGGTCGGGGCGCTGAGCAGCAGGAACCAGACGAAGATCGCCATCGGGATCAGTCCGGCAAGCGTCTCAGTAAGCTGGAAATCTTCCTTCACGTGGCTGGTCACGATGCCGGCCACATCGCCGAATCCCATCACCACGAAGGCGAAGAGGACGGGCAGGATTGCAGTTTTCTTGTTCATAATTATGGGGTTAAATCATCATTTGCTCTCTTTCTCCTGCCAGACGACGCGCTGGACCCGGTAGGGGAAACGCTCCTTGAGCGTAGCTGCGTTGGGGCAGGATTCCTTGTGGATCTTGATGCCGTCGGTCCGGGTCACGAAACCGAAGACCTCGTCCCCGTAACGGGGGTTGCAGCAAGGGGCCATCTTGTATTCCAGTCCCTTGACACCCTTGGCGTTGATGACCAGGATCTCATCCGGGGACTGCCAGTCTTTGACCGTCTCTTTCTTCTCCTCTTCACGCTCCGTCCGGTAGACAAGCTGGCCCGGATTGAGGATGTAGCTCTTGATCTCATCCACGCCGATGGTCCCGTCCCCGACCGCCGCCATGAACGAGATGACGGAGGAATACTTGAGGTAGTGCATGATGTCATGCAGGAGGGAGTCCGGCAGCGTAAGCTTCCAGTTCTTGAGCCGGCGTTCAAGCAGTTCGCGCCCTTCAGCGGCGCGTTTGCGGACTTCGGCGTCCAGCTCGAGCTTGATCTTGGATTTGGCCTTGTGCGAGACGACCCAGTTCAGCCAGTCCGGGCTGGGCTTCTGGTTCTTGGCGGTCAGGATCTCAACGATGTCGCCGGTCTTGAGTTTTTCCTTGATAGAAGCGACCTTTCCGTTGATGCGTCCGCCCGTACAGCGGCATCCCAGCAAGGTGTGGATCCCGAAGGCAAAATCCAGGACGGAGGAGCCGACGGGCAGCATCCTCAGTTCACCGGTGGGCGTAAAGACGAAGATCTCCTTGGAAGGGGGAACGGGCAGGTCTTCATCCTTCGTTTCGAAAGGATGCTCCAGCCGATAGCGGACCGTACCCAGCCAGCTGGCCAGGGTGTCATCTTTCTTGATGCCTTTGTAAGACCAGTGGGAGGCCAGGCCATTCTCCGCGATGTCGTCCATCCGTTTCGTGCGGATCTGCACTTCCAGATAGGCTCCCTGGGCGTTCTTGACCGTGATGTGCAGGGACTCGTAGCCGTTCGGCTTGGGATTGGTCACCCAGTCGCGCAGGCGCCGGGTGTCGGGTTCGTATTCTTTCGTGACGTAGGAATAGACCTTCCAGCAGAGGTCCTGCTCGGTCTTTCGGTCCGCCTCGCAGTCGATGATGAAACGGATGGCAAAGACATCATAGACCTTTTCAAAAGGTACGTCCTGCTTGAGCATCTTCCGATAGATCGAGTAGGCGGTCTTGGTCCGCATCTTCAGCTTATAACGGATTCCGGCTTCCGACAGCTCGTCTTCCAGCGGCTTGATGAATTCGTTCATCAGGCGGGTGCGGTCTTTCTCCGTGGCTTTGAGCTTGCGCGTGATGGCGCGGTACTGCTCCGGCTCTGCGAAACGGAAGTAGATGTCTTCCATTTCGCTTTTGATGTTATACAGTCCCAGCTGGTGGGCCAGCGGGATGTAGAGCATCAGGGTCTCGAGGATCTTCTGGTCCCGCGAGGCTTTGGGGAACATATACAGGTTGCGCATCACCTCCAGCCGGTCCGCGATCTTGAGTACGGTCACGCGCGGGTCGGTGGAATACTGGACGATCAGTTTCTTGTAGTTCTCGGCCTCCAGACGGGTGTCCTTGGGACGGATTGTGGCAATGTTATTGAGGCCCTCGACCATCTTCAGGATTTCTTCCGGGAAACCGGAGATATCTACGTCCCGGTGGAAGCGGGTCGCCTCATGGAGATAGACGGCGGCCAGGCATTCCACGCCCAGGCCGATCTCGTCGGCAGCGATGCGCGCAACCCCGTCGGCATGCTCGATGAAGGGCCTGCCGTTGCTTCTCAAATCGTCGCGCAGCGCTTGGAAAGCGATGGCGCGGGCGCGTTGGACGATGTCGGGGTCGTAAGTTGCCATAAGCTATTACTTCTTCTTTTCGGCAGCGCGCTTGTTAAGCTCGGACTGGAACGCGCGCGCATTCTTCATGTGCCCGTTCAGGTCCTTGGCGAACTTGTGCGTGCCGTCGAAAGCTGAACTGGCGCAGAAATACAGGTAGTCTCCTTCGGGGTTGAGGATTGCCTCAAGGCAAGCCTTGGTCGGGACGGAGATCGGTCCCGGGGGAAGACCTGCGTATTTATAAGTGTTGTAGGGGGACTCGACCTGGAGATGCTTGAGCAGGATGCGCCCGGGCTCATAATTGAAGCAGTAGGCGACCGTCGGGTCGGCCTGGAGTTTCATTCCCTTCTTGAGACGGTTGATGTATACGCCGGCGACCTTGGGCATCTCCGGCTCATAATTGGTCTCACCCTTGACGATGGAGGCCAGGATGGAAGCCTGTTTCGGCGTCAGGCCCTGCTCCTTCGCCTTAGCGACACGGTCGGCGGTCCAGAACTTGTCCCAGGCCTCCTTCTGCTTGTCCAGGACATCTTTCATCGTGGAGGTCCAGTACATCTCGTAGGTGTCGGGGAAGAACAGGGAGAAGACGTTCTGCGGCGTGAAGCCGTAGGCGGAGAGCATCGCCTTGTCGTTCAAGGCCTTGATGACATCCGCGGAATCGATCATCAGCTGCTGGCTGATCTTTGTGGCGAGGTCCGATTTCTTGCGGAGGGTGCCGGACAGGGTGAGGCGGGCAGGGGTCTGCCAGCCGTTGTTGAGCATGCGGGCGACATAGACGCTCGTGTAGCCCGGCTTGATCAGATAGCGGCCGGGTTGCAGGTTCTCGGCGACCTTCTTGTCCTTGAAGGCACGGTTGAGGCTGTAGGGGCGCTTGACGCCGGCTTTGCCGATCAGAGTGCCGTAGACTTCGCCGATTTCCGTGTCGGGACGGACGAAAAGGACCGCCTCTTTGCGGAAGTTAGGCAAGCGGTTGTCGCTCAGCCAGCGCCAGACCACGACGAATCCGAGGCAAAGCAGGACGGCGGCCAGGACGCCTCCGAGCAGCAGCTTGCGGTCTAAACCTTTCTTCTTATTCTTCTTCGCCATTATTTACGCAATAAGATGGTGTCACCCTCGCGCAGGGAGTGCGAGGGGGCGAAACCGTTGAGTTTCTGGATGGATTTCTGTTTGACGCCGAAGCGCTGGCAGATGTCGCGCAGGGATTCGCCGTCCCGCTCGACGATATACTTGTCCAGGCCCTTGCGGGTCTGGTTTTTCTTGGCTTGGAGATAGACGACCGTGCCGGGAAGCAGCCGTTCTTCGGCTCCCAGGTCGTTGTAGCGAAGGAGCTGCTTGTAGATGATGTTGTTCTCCTCAGCGATGGTCCGGTAGTCTTCGCCTTCCATCGCATAGAGGAAAGGCACGCCGTTCTGCTTGTAGATTTTGCGGCCCATCTGGAAATGGAACTCTTCGCGCAGTTCCTTCTCCTGGGCGACCTCAGCTTCTTCGAGGGCGTTGGGGGATTCCGGGAGGGCTTCCGGGATGGCCTCAGCGGGCTTCTGGTGCTGTTTCGCCGCCTTCCTCGCCTCCCGTTCAGCCTTGGTGCGGGCCTTCTTCTCGGCCCGAGTCTCCTTGTTGGCGGGTTTTGTCTCGGGCTTGGTCTGCTTGGGGAACAAGGCCCTGTCATCCAACGGCTTGTCCTTATCGGAAACAGATGCGGAAGGTGCCTCTGCACCCAGGTCAGCGTACTTCCCTCCCGGCTCGAAATCCGCCGGCTTCGCCTTGTCGAAGCGGCTCAGGTCGTAGTCTTCGATCAGTTTGATCAGTTTGGCGGGGTAGGCGGGATCCGTGGCGTACCCGGCCTTTTTCAAACCGTTCGCCCAGGCCTTGTAATCTGTGACCGGGAAGTCGAAAAGGAACTTGTAACGGTCGCGGTAGCGCAGGAAGTCGGAGTGGTCGCGGAAGGACTCGATATCGGCGTCATAGACGCGGAAACACTCGCCTTTCGCGTCATCATCGACCGCCATCGTCTTTCCTTTCCAGTCATTGTGGCATTTGATGCCGAAATGGTTGTGCCCCTCCGCAGCGAGTGCGGAAAGGCCGTATCGCGACTCCAGCAGGCCCTGGGACAGGGTAATGCTGGCCGGAACGCCGCTGCGGTACATTTCCGTCACGGCGAGGGACGCATAGCGGTTCACATAACGCTGCTGGGGCGTGATGTCGCCACGCAGCAGAACCGTTGCCACGAGGATCGAGGCAGCCAGGAATAACGGCTTCAAACCAGTCGGCATTCTTTGCATCATACTGCGAATTTAACAAAAATCCAATACAATCACGCGTCCTTCCAGACTTTGAGGTATTGCTGCAACGCCCACATTTCGTCGCGGTATTTCGCCGCGGCGGTGAATTCCAGGGCGGCGGCGGCCGCCTTCATCTTGCGCTTGGCTTCCTCTACCATCTTTTCGACCTGGGGCCGGCTCATCGCACGGATGACCGGATCCTGCAGCACGGCTGCGAGGTCGGCGCTGATATAGCCGTCCACGTAAGCGCTGTTGCCTTCCCGCTTCGCGTCGTGGCCGAAGCCGACGACCACATTGCCGCGGCCCAGTTCGCTCGGACTGGGCACATAGGTCGGATCGTCCACCGAGTTGGCGGCGCTGACCCGTCCGCTGGGGGAGTTGGCCAGCACGGGATTGACCTGGCGTCCCCGGCCCATCTCTCCCATCTCGAAGGCCAGGATGTTGCTCCTGACTTCGACCTGCGTGGGGGTGATGTTGTGCAACTTATTGTACGCCATCTGTTTGGCCCGGCGCCGGTTGGTCTCCCGGATCGTCTCTTCCATGGACTGGGTGACCTGGTCGGCATACATGATGACCAGGCCGTTGATATTGCGGGCTGCGCGGCCGGCCGTCTGGGTCAGGGCCTTGGTCGTACGCAGGAACCCTTCCTTGTCGGCGTCCAGGATGGCCACCAGCGACACGGTCGGGATGTCCAGCCCCTCGCGGAGCAGGTTGACGCCGATCAGCACGTCGAAGAGGCCGTTTTTGAAGTCCTCGATGATCTCGACGCGTTCGGAAGTGTCCACGTCGGAGTGGATGTAACGGCAGCGGATGCCGATCTTGGCAAGGTATTCATCCAACTCCTCAGCCATGCGTTTGGTCAGCGTGGTGACCAGTACCCGCTCGTCCCGTTCGGCGCGGGTGCGGATTTCCTCGACCAGGTCGTCCACCTGATGCTCGATGGGCCGCACTTCGATGGGCGGGTCCAGCAGGCCGGTAGGGCGCACGACCTGTTCCACGACGAGACCCTCGGACTTCTCCAATTCGTAGTCGGAGGGCGTGGCGCTGACGTAGACCTTCTGGCCCGTGATGGCTTCGAATTCCTCGAAGGTCAGGGGACGGTTGTCGGAGGCCGCCGGGAGCCGGAATCCATATTCGACCAGCACGGACTTGCGGCTGTGGTCTCCGCCGAACATGGCGTGGACCTGCGGCAGCGTGACATGGCTCTCGTCGATGAAGGTGATGAAATCCTTGGGGAAGTAGTCGATCAGGCAGAACGGGCGCTGGCCGGGCTTGCGTCCGTCGAAATAGCGCGAATAATTTTCGATGCCCGGGCAGTAGCCCATCTCCTTGATCATTTCCAAATCATATTCCACCCGTTGCTTGAGGCGTTTGGCCTCCAGGGTCTTGCCGACACTCTCAAAGTATTCCAGCTGCTTGACGAGGTCGTCCTGGATCTGGCTCACGGCTTTGATGCCGCGTTCCTTGGTGGTCACGAAGTTGCGGGCGGGGTAAATGTTGATTTCGTCCACGGACTCGATGCGCGCGCCCGTGACAGGGTCGATCACGCTGATCTCATCCACTTCGTCCCCGAAGAATTCGATGCGGATCGCATCGTCCGAGCCGCTGAGATACACGTCCACGGTATCTCCCCGCACGCGGAAGGTTCCCCGTGCGAATTCGGTCTCCGTGCGGGAGTACAGGGCGTCCACCAGCTGGTACAGCAGGCCGGTCAGGCTGCGCCTTTCGCCGCGGCGGACCACCGTGGTCTGCGCATGGAAGTCTTCCGGGTTTCCGATGCCGTAGAGGCAGGAGACCGAGGAGACGACGATGACGTCGCGCCTTCCGCTCATCAGGGCGCTGGCGGCGCTCAGCCGCAGTTTTTCGACCTGGTCGTTGATGCTCAGGTCTTTTTCGATATAAGTGTCGCTCGCCGGGAGGTAGGCCTCGGGCTGGTAGTAGTCGTAATACGAAACGAAATACTCGACGGCGTTGTTGGGGAAGAAGGCCTTGAATTCGCCGTAAAGCTGGGCCGCCAGGGTCTTGTTGTGGCTCAGGACGAGCGCGGGCCGCTGGAGACGCTCGATGACATTGGCCATCGTGAAGGTCTTGCCGGATCCGGTGACGCCGAGCAGCGTCACGTCGCCCACGCCCTGGTCCAGGGCGCTGCAGAGCTGCTCAATCGCTTCGGGCTGGTCGCCGGAAGGCTTGTAGGAGGATTCAATCTTGAATTTCATCCTGTCCGAAGAATCTTTCCTCCAGCATCAGGCAGAGGCAATGGTACACGGGAAGATGGAGTTCCTGGACTTTGAATGTCTCGGTCGCGGGAACATGGATGCAGACATCCGACAGCGCCGCGATCTTCCCTCCGGGGGCACCGGTGAGGGATAGGACCTTGAGTCCGGCAGCACGGGCCGCGACGGCGGCATAGCGGATGTTGAGGCTGTTGCCCGAGGTCGTGATGCCGAGCAGCACATCGCCGGGACGGCCGTATCCGGCCACCTGCTGGGCAAAGACCAGGGCGGGGTCGCAGTCATTCATCCAGGCCGTTCCGAGCGCGGTATGGGCGCTCAGTGCGATGGCGGGCAAGCCTTGCTGAAGGCCTTCGCCGAGGACGCGTCCCATCTCCGGATCGTCGCTTTCGGCAGCCTCCCGGAAAGCGGCGCTCATCGGCCGGGGCAGACAGAAGGACTTCATCAGTTCGCCGACGATGTGCTCCGCGTCGGCGGCGGAACCTCCGTTGCCCGCGATCAGCAGTTTGCCGCCTGCGGCGAAGCAGTCTGCGATGGTTTCATAAGCGCGCGCGATGCTGTCCTTCGCGATGGTGAGGATGGGATAACGGGCGATCAGGTTATCGAGATGCAGGTATGGATCGTGTGTCATAAGGCAGGGGGAATGGAATCGAGTTGCATTTTCAGGGTGCCGCCCCGGAGCAGTTCGCGGTGTGTGATCCGGGCTCCGTGGACCGGACGGCCGCGGAAGCTGCAGGAGCGGATGTATACATTTTCCCGGGCGGCGTCGGCCCGGATGGTCAGCTTCCGGCCGCGGGGCAGGCGGATGACCGCCTTCTTGAACTTGGGTGCGTTGAGGTAATAAAAATCCTGTCCGGCGTTGGGGAAGAGACCAAGGGCGCAGAAGGCGTACCAGGAGCCCATGGAACCGGTGTCCTCGTTGTCCGGATAGCCCTTGAGGGTGAATTTGCGGTTCATCAGATGGTGCGCCCAATAAGAGGAAAGGTCGGGCCGGCCGGCGTCCGTGAAGGCGCGCAGGGTCAGGAATCCGGGCTCGTTGTCGTATTCGGTCAGTTTGTGCCCGTAGCCGTAGTTGAGGCGCTCCACGAAGGCCTCGGGACCGCCCATGAGTCCGATGAGCCGCGGCATGTCGTGCGGCACGTAATAACTGTAGGTCCAGGTCTTGCCCTCGTAGAAGGGGGAGACCCAGGAACCGTTCCATTTCGCGGGATCGAGGAAGACGAAACTGCTGTCCGCGCGGCGGGCGTCGATGAAGCCCCGGTAGCCGTGGCTCTCCAGATCGGGGTTCCAGAGCGCAATCCATCCACCGCTGCGTCTGCGGTAGCGTTCGGCGTCCTCTTTGTGCCCCAGCCCCTCGGCCATCTGCGCCGCGCACCAGTCGTTGTAGGCGAATTCGAGCGTCTGCGAGGAGCTCATCAGGCAGGCGGGGATCCAGCCAAGCTCCTTGTATCGCAGATGGGCGCCGTCGTCCCCGTCTTGGTCATGGCCCAGACGCAGCGAATCGGCGTCATGCTTGACGATTGCGTAGGCACGCTCCCAGTCGATGCCGGGGATGCCCTTGACGAAGCCGTCGGCGAGCAGGCAGTCCACGTTGTTGCCGCCCTGGTCCGATTTGCGGTCGGTGCCGGCGACGAAGGAATCCCACACGCCGCCCCGCGTCTCGAAGCGATCGATCAGGGCCAGGACGTTGTCGCGGTAGGCATCCTCATCAAGGAGCGTCAGCAGGGGATAGACGGTGCGGAAGGTGTCCCAGTAGGCGTAATTGTCGTCCCAATAAGGCTTCAGCGGCTGCCCGGCGGCATCCCTGCGCAAGGGTTTGCTTTCAATCAGTTTCCTGGCCAGCTTAGCATTGACCTTCACGCCCGGGCGGTCGAGCGTCCGGTCATGGGCGAAGGTGAAGAATCGGTACAGGCCGCTGTAGAAGATGGTACGGTCCTCTTCACTGAGGGCATCGACTTTGACTGTCGAAAGCTTGCGGTCCCAGGCGCGGCAGGCGTTTTCGCGTACGCGGTTGAAGTCCCAGTGCGGGATCTCGGCGTCCAGCAGGGCCTCGGCCTGGTCGTAGCCGACGAAGGAAACCGCCAGCTTGAGCAGGACGGTTTCGCCTTCCGCCGTGGGGAAGGTGCAATAGGAACCGACGTGGTCGTTGCAGCCGGGGATGGCCTCGATCCGTTCCTGGCCGGGGTAGCGGCCGTAGTTGAATGCCAGGTCGTTGTGCGGGATGTCGATGCCGGCCTGTCCGGCCGCCGCGATGCCCTTGCGTTCCTTCGAACCGTATTCCTCGGCAGACCAGCTGCCATATTCCGTCCAGCCGGTCTTGTCGATCTTGACGACACACCAGAGCGCGTGTGGCTGCTCCGGCCAGCCGCCGATCATCTCGATCCTCATCCTGACGGTCCCGGTCTCGGGATCGATTTCAGACGCGCCGCTGATGACGGTCTTGGCCGCCTTGGGGAAGATGTCGCCCGCAATGGAATGGATGGCGTCGAAAACGACGCTGGACTGCTCCGAAGCCGGATACGTCAGCCGGTACATTGCGCTGTAATGGGCAGGGGAGACTTCGACCTTGATACCGTAGCGCTCCAGCCGGGTGGCGAAGAGATAAGGCTTGGTAACCAGATCTTTATGCTCCGACTCATGCGCCAGCAGGTCCGTCTCCAGCCCCGTCTGGGGCGAAACCAGGAAGTTGCCGTAGGTCGGCCAGCCCGTCCCGCTCACATGCAACTGCCCGAAGCCGCGGATGGGCTCGGACGGCTTATACCCATCGGAAGTTCCCTTGTTACTCTGCGGCGAAGGATTGATGCTCCCATATGGCAGCATCGGTCCGATCACGCAGTTCGACGCCCCCTTGTCCACCACCCCCACGCTCGTATCCACGAAATCCGCATAATGCTCCCGCCGTCCCGGAAAAAGGACGGCCAGAGTCAGCAAGCACAGGGACAGCAGGGCTCTCATGGTCCTTACAGGCTGATCCGCTGGACCTCGTCGACGCCGGGGATGGCGGCGATGCTGTTCATCGTATCATAGAGCTCATCGGCGGAGTGGACCTGGAAGTCGATCAGGCAGTCGACGATCTGGTCTTGGGTGACGGTCCCGATCTTATCCATCGAAAGATGCCTCTCCTCTGTGAAACAGTCGATGATGTCGTGCAGGAGGTGGTAGCGGTCGATGGCGGTGATCTTGATGCGGACGGGATAAGTCCTTCCGGGATCAGAGGTAAAGGAGGCGGAGACGATCAGGTCGCCGTTCTCGGAAGCGAGTTTGATCGCTTCGGGGCAATACCGGTTGTGCAGGGTCAGGACACCGTCGCTGTCCTGGAAGCCCACGACGTCGTCGCCGGGCAGGGGCAGGCAGACCGGACAGCGCCGGAATTCAGGCTCGCCCTGGTGTTTCAAAAGTTCGTGGAGACGGCGCCGTGCCTTGAAGGTCTTGGCAAAGTCGAGCCATTCCGCCTTGGGCGTGATGGCGTCGCTGACACCGATCTCCACGCAGTCGCCGCGGTGCAGTTCGGTCCGCAAGGGGCAGAGTTTGCCGTTGACTCGGGCGTACTGGGCCTTTTCACCGATGTCGGTGTGGACCTCGTAGGCGAAATCCAGGGCCGTGGCGCCCTTCGGGAGGATGATGCCCTTTCCCTTGGGGGTGAAGGCGATGATGTCTTCGTTGTAAAGGGAGGTGCTGACCCCCTCCATGAAGAGGAAAGAGTCGCTGTCGCCCGCCAGGTTCTGGAGGACGGTCTTGAAACGCTCCAGCCAACTTTCACCACGCTCGACCACGCAGCCCAGCTTGGCGTTGCGGTGCATGCGTTCGGAGCCGATGTGCAGTTCTTCCCAGGCGCCGGCCTGGTTGAGGAGCTTGACATGGAAACTCTGGTAACCGTTGTCTTTCGGGTTGTCGATGTAGTTGTACAGGCTGCCCGGACGCTCCTTGAAATTTTTGGCAAGCACGGAATAGATGTACAGGGCCGTGTCTTTCTCGACGGTGTCGTGGTTGATCCAGTTGTCCATCGGCTCGTAGATCACGCGGATATAGTGCTTGAAGGGGACGTGGGAAAAGTCACAGTTGCCTTCCCTCATGTCCCGCCAGATGCTGTACGGCTTGCGGTAACGGACGTCCAGCCGGGCGGTGAGTCCTTTCTCTTTCAGGATGCCGTCGATTTTCTCGGTAAACACCCGCACGGCTTCGGCCGTCCGTTCCTTGTCCTCCTCGAGCTGCTTCCCGATGAATTCGTATTCCCGCGGGCAGCGGAACTGGAAGGAGAGGTTCTCCAATTCAGACTTGACCCGGTACAGGCCCAGGCGTCCGGCCAGGGGCGCATAGAAGAAGTCGGTCTCGCCGGCGATCTTCATCTGCTTGTCCGGCCGCATCCCTTCCAGGGTACGCATGTTGTGCAGGCGGTCGCTGAGCTTGACAAGCAAGGCCCGGATGTCGTAGTGGACCGAGTCCAGGATCTGCTTGTAGTTGTCCACCTGC
>CAMJHJ010000047.1 GCA_946405485.1 uncultured Bacteroidales bacterium
CGATCTTGTCGACAATCTCCTTGTCGTACTGGTACACGGAGGTACGCTCGGCCAGGCGCCACTTGCTGTACTCCTTGCCCAGGTTGCAGGTCAGGCCGAGGGTCGCGCCGAACATGCCGTCGAACTTGTGGTTCTTGAGCCAGCCTTCGCGCTTGGTCTCATCCAGGTAGGACTCGCCGTCGAAAGCGTCACCGATGAGGGCGCCGCGGATGTTGAGCAGGAGGCGGATGTTGTCGGTCAGGCGGAAGGTGTTCATGAGGCCGGCGTTGAAGGTGGCGTCATGGACATTGCCGGACTCGGCGAAACCGAAAATCACACCACCGCCGGCATAGGCGTCGATGTCGAACACCCGGTTGGGCTTGAAGCCGCCGAAGATGTTGAACAGGTCGGCATGGGCCAGGGCGAAGATGTTCAGGTAGCTGCCCTTCTGGTAGGCGAGCGCATTGGCGTCATACTGGGCGTCGGCCTTGGTATAAAGGGTCTTGCTGTCCGGAACGAAGTTCGCGGTGATGTCGCGGGGCTGGTTCTTGTGGAACGGGTTGCTCTGGTACAGGCCCTTGAACGGAGCCCAGTTCGCACCGAGGCCGACACCGAAGCTCGGGGAGGCCCACTTGGTGAGATAAAGGTCGATGGCCGGGAAGGTGAACATCTCGAACTTGCTGGCGACCTTCCAGTCATTGTCGCCATAGTACAGCTGGGTGCCGAGACCGGCGCTGAGCTGCCAGTTGTGCCAGAAACCGTTGGTGAAAACGGAGTTCTTCTCGATGACGGTGGTCGTGACGATCTTACCATTCTCCGTCGGAGTTTCCTCCACGTAGGTGATAGTATTCTCATCCTCGCTCTTAGTCACATTGACATTCTGAGCAAAAACACTGGCCGGCGCGATGAACGCTGCCGCAGCAATCAGAACAAATACTTTTTTCATATGTCAGAAATAATAAAACTTCCTATCAGGGTATATTCAACACGCAAAGTTAAAATAACTTTTTGATTTTCGCAAATAAACCCGTAAAAAGCCGTGTTACAGGTCCTTGCCCCCAAATAGAATCGCCGGCCCGGAAAGGGTCGGCGACTCAATCAGGAGTGACTATTCCAAACTACTGAGCGATCGAAATGTTCGCATCGTTGAAATACTCGTTGCTCATATAGAGCACGGTCGAACCCGTAGAAATACGCTTGAAAACGCAATTGATAACACCGCTACTCGTGCGATATTCAGAATAGCTGATAGACTTGACGAACTGGTAGGACCGCCCCTTTACTCCGGGGACCATAGACTCAGACTGCTCGACAACCTTCGCCGGCATATCCGTTCCGTTGGGGTTCAGACGCTTGTTGCTGTCCTCGAAGGCAACCTGCAGCGGGAAGACTGAGGAAGGCAGGTTCGTAGCAAGATTCAGCGTTACGGTGACCGTGTTGCCGATATCCGAACCGCCGCTGACATAGGTGGCATTGAAGTCCTGCTTCTTCAGAACGTGGATGGTCACGTCACGGAAGAGCTTGATACCGTCCTTGGTACCGGTCAAGCGGAAGGTCGTCCGCTTCTCCTCGTCGCCGGAAGCCGCAATCTTGAGTTCCACCTCCTGCCATTTATCGTCACCATTCCAGGCAGATCCCCACGTGTCATCCGAAGTCACGGGCGCGAAAGCTGGAACGGACGTGTTGACAGGCTTCCCGGCCGCCTCAAGGTCCTCATCGGACAGAATTTCGAACGTAGCATGCTCGATGGTGGTCTCAGAAGGTGCCTGGGTGGCATCGGGCTGATAAAGATACTGGAACTTGACGGTCGTTTCCTCATCGAAAATGAAAGTCTTGTCCAAATACTGGACCAGGATCCGGGAAGTACCGTCCGCCAGGTCAGTCAGGCTCTGGGTCTCCAACAGGGCGGAAACATTCGCATTGGAAGGCTGGGCTTCAGCGGGATTCGCCACCCCGTTTTTGACCACGGTGTTGATGGTGATGCTATACAGGAAATTGCGGAAAAGCGGCTGATAAACACCATCCTTGTCGGTAAAATCAAGGCGATAGAAAGTGGACGTTGAACTACCATTATACTTGCCTTTGACAATGACGTAAGGCCGGTTGTCCGCATTCGTACGCTCACGTTCGAACACGAATTGCGGCTTGTTTTCATAAGTACCGTCCGCCGTCGGTGCCGACATATCCAGGCTCGCACCCGTAGCCAGAGTAGGCTGATAGCCGGCGTTCTGCAATTGCAAGAAGGTCATCGGAGTACCGGTTTTTCCTCCGATATAGGGCGTATAGTAACCATCCATGTGCGGATCGGCAGTCGATCCGGGCTGATAATTCTCTTTCCAGGTCACGATGCGTCCCTTTGCCGGGGTGTTAAACACCTTGTAACCTTCCATCACGAAGTTCGAGGCAGTGTTGGTCACTTCCACCTTGGCGAAGTTGCGGATCAACTTGAGGTTGGAAAAGGCGGCCTTGGCCTCCGCAGTAACGACGTCATGACCAGTGTCGTCCTTTACAGAAGTACCATTGGGCAGTTCGAACATCGTCCAGTAAGCGCCTTCGCCGGCATCGGTCGTCATGTTCGGAATAAGCTGCTGGTCATATCCGAAATCAAGCTTCGACGGGCCATTGGCGATGACATGGACGTACTTCTTGGAAGAAGACGCGGTAAGGGTGACTTTGTAGTAGAACAGCTGATCATTCTGGACACCGGAAAAATCTGTTTTGGCAGACCCGTCCGCATTGCACGGTTCAGCCTTGGCATAGTCGTTCAGATAGCCTTCGTTACCGAAAACGGCGACATAGATATTGTCGATGACCGGCTGCGTGTCCATCGCTCCGCGCGTATTCACGCCGATCCCGGGGACATTGATCCCCATCACATAGGTCACCTTCCCGTTCCCGACCATCGGCTCGGGCATATCTTTCACCGTGTTGCAGGCTACAGCCCCCAGGAGGGCGATTGAAAGCATGTAAAATATCTTTTTCATTGTCGTTCCTCCTAACTATTAATAGTTGTTGTCTCCCCAGGTGAATCTGTTATACTGAACAGGACGAGAATCTGTTGCATCTCCCCAGAACCATTCATCGTACACACAACGAACAGAAGGATTTATGTTGTTCATGCTACCAGTATACTCGGCCGCTACAGGCGGATTGGAACCATTGTTGACACGGATCAGGCCATTGGCAGTCCAATAATAAGAGTTCGAAGACTGAGTACTGCTATCCAATCCGAACAGATACGGAATTCTTCCCAAAGAAGAAAGTGTACTGATGAACTGAACCTCAGCCAACGTAGGAAGCCTCCAACGTCCAGCAGGGATTCCGTCTTCCTGATAACTGGCACAGCGGTACTTGGCTTCATCTTCCGAGCGGCCAACCGTGCAAACACCATAAGACGATGCAATTCTGATTTTAGGCGCAATCATCGTTTTTGTGTTTGTGGCAGATGCGGGGTGATAGTAGGACAAAGTATTGTTATTTCCACTGTTCCAAGTCGCATAAGAGTTGACGAAGTTGGAAGAAGTGTTCATACTGCGGTTGGGGTCAGCTCTATAGAATTCCGGGTAATTATTCACCCCAGACTCTCTCGGATCTCCAATAATGTACGTGCTACTGACACTGATCGTCAGAACATACATATTCCCATTCGTATTATCACCCGTCAAGCCATGTACGCCACCTAAATTATAACTGCCACTGTTATAATAATAGTCATCATCCCACCATCCAGAAGCCTGATGGAAATAGCCGTGGGAGAAGGTCGTGGTCGAAGAGGTCGAACCATTGACATAAACTCCACCAGTCGTGTTCTGACGTTTGTTCGGATCCTCCACCACATACACCTCCGGCCACTGGACGAAAGTGACGGTCTTCGTATAATCCCCATCCGGATCGATTTCAGTCGGGAGACTGAGTTCGACCGTGTAGTAGTAAGGAGTAACATCCATCAGGGTGGAAGTCAAATCGGAGTTGAGTTGATGGCCGATCTCCAGGTAGCTGTTCGTGTTTGTAACCCAAGTGTTCTCGACATCTTCTACTTCAAAGCCCCTCTTCTCGATTTCGCTTTCATTCGCCTCATAATTCTCGAAGAGATACTCGAAGTCACCGGTCTTGAGGTTCTGCTGCTTGATCTCCTTGATCGTCACGGTGACAGGATCACTGGCAGCGTAAGGAGTACCGGAAGTGGGAGTATAGAAGTCAACCGACTCCTTGACACCGCGCTCGACGGAGAGATACTTCGCCGCGGACATGGTACCATTGACATTGCCACCGCCCTGCCAGCCGACGACCATAGCGCTCAGGGGTTTCAGTTCCACCTGGGGTTCGCCCTCGTTACCGAGGACCGAGAGGTTGACGGTGTACTTGTAGTACTTGTTCGCCTCGAACTTGGTGGTCGGAAGCATGATCTTGTAATAGACTTCCTTCTGGGAGGTCGCTCCCGTGGTCTCGCGCCAAGGCAGGATGACCTTGATGAAGGGCTCCATGTTGTCGCCGCGCGTCCATTCGACGGGGTAGGTGTAGAAGTCCAGCTGGCTCGCCACGACGTAGCTGGTTGTGGTCTCGGTCACCTTGACTGTCTCGCCTTCCGGCTTGGTCAGATCGGTGTCGAGAGAGATATCTTTATAGGTAAAGTAGTCAGGAGTCTCCGGATAGGCGGGCGTCTCGCTCGCACCACCGATGACGGCGTTCTTGACGGCGTTCTGCAGGTAGATGCGGACCTGGGGGCCGCCGAGCATCGGGACCCAGATGTTACCGTCCGTAGCGGTGACGGACTTGGCGATCACCAGGTCGACGGCGATCTTCGCGGCGATGCGGTTCATCTCCACGGTGCCCTTGGCGGCATACGCGGCCGAAGCGGCGGCACGCGCCAGCTCCAGTTCGCCGGTCATCACGAAGTACTTCGGATGGTCCGGGTCGGTATCCGGGGTGACGACCCACTTGGAACGGGTGGCCGCACCGGCCTCGTTACCCTCGTGTGCGAATGCATTCGCGACAGCCGTCGTTTTCACTGTCTCCAGCGGAGCGGCCGTGAGGGCTGCGGGGGCATTGAACACCGCAAAGACCGTGCAGGTTCCGTTCTTGAAAATCGTCGTGAGGTCCGGGACTCCGCCCTCGCCGGCGACCAGCGTCACGGAGTACTTGAGATCGGTGGAAGAAAAAGCGGTCATGTCCGTAATCCGGCCGCTGTTGTACACAGGATCGGCAGCAACATCGTTGTAGATGAAGTACTGGACGGAGGTGACGGCGTTCTCCTTGCCTTCGCCGGGAGTGGTCGAGGGTTCATCACCGTCCGCCCTGGTTGCGGGCTCGCCATACACGAGGTCGAGAGAGATGACGTTCTCTCCTCCCAGGGACGGGAAGTCTACGCGCTCGGTGCAGGACGAAGCCAGCACAAGCGACGCGATTGCTGTAAATATAAGTGTCTTTTTCATATTCTTTCTCATCCTTTATTGTCCGATTTTCCCGGTGATGGTGAGGGCGTTTCCGCGGGTGACCTCGGAGTTGATGTTGATTACCTGGCCGGCAGCCGTCGTGACGGTGAAATTGATCTGGATCTCATCCGAGTCACCGACCGTCGCGCCTTCCTTTCTGACAATGAGGAAGTCCACGCGCTCGCCGGTGCTGCCCGACAGCTCGGTAGAAGGAGTGGCGGTATCATCATCATTCCAAGGGGCGAGGAGGATCTTGTCCGTCGCACCCGTCGCGGTGATCTTCCAGGTGCCGCCCGCCGGGGCGAAGACCGAGAAGTAGGCGTGGATGGGATCGGTAGCGTTGTCGAAGTAGTTGTTCTGACGACGGCCGCTACCGGTGATGGCCGCGCCGGACGCGAATTCCAGCGCAACGGCGTTGGCAACGGCGTCGGGGCCGTAGGTCACCGTTCCGGTTTCGTCTTCCCAAGGCATGACCTGGAAATCCAGGACGATGTCGTGGTTGACGGACTTCGGCAGGACGATACCTTTAATATTATGCTTCTTGAGGGCCTTGAACGTGATCGGATCACCCTTGGCATAGGCCGTTCCGTCAGCGGTGGTGCCGGCCTTCGCGTAGGAGACCGTGAGCTTGCGGGTCTCGGTCTTCTCGCCGACCACGGTGTCGAACTCCATGACCACGGAAGTGATGTCGATGGGCATCGCGAAGAGCATGAAGGTCACCTTGTTGGTCGTCGTGGCACCCTCCTCCATGGTCAGCTCCAGCGGAGTGGTGAAGGGCACGCTGATGACGGTGTTCGTCTCGGAGACCGCAGGAGCGGTGTAGGTCCAGACTCCGTCCACCACCTTCGCGACCACGGTGCCGTTCAGCACGGACGGGCCGAAGGGGTTGTCCCCGTTCTTGCGCTCCACCGACTTCATCCGGAAGCCGGTGATCTGCATCGCCTGCTCGGCGGCCACCTCGAAGGAGAAGGCGCTGTAGGCCGGGTAGAACCGGAGGTCCACATGCTGCTCGCTCGGGATGCTCGCATAGGCCAGCATCACGGCCGCGTTCATGTCGGTCGGCTGCTGCTCGGCGGCGATGTCGAAGGATACGTTCCCGTCGGTGGGAAGCGTCTTGTAGGCGTTGTGCGGATACATGCCCCAGAACTGGTAGGTGGACTCCTCCTCCAGGAAACGGAGGCCGTCTTCGCCGTTGCGGGTCACGTTGGCCTTGCTCTCCTTGCCGGAAGCCTGGATGTTGACCACGTCGTACACGGCGGAGGCGGACCCGCCGTTGCGGTTGACCGCATTGTCGCTCCAAATCAGGACGTGGTCGCCTTCGGACCAGTCGATGCGCTCCCAGTTGCCATCGGTCACGCCGCTGTACGACGTACGCGTGGACGGAGCGCCGGATACGGCGCCGAACTCGACGAACTTTCCGCCGACTCCGTCTTCAACTCCCTTCTGACATCCCGTCAGGGAAAGGAGGATGCCTGCGCTCAGCAGGACGATGCTGTTGATTCTCTTCATGGTCATTCCTCCCTTAGTCATACATGATGTCATAGGTCTCCGTGTCACCTAATTCGGTGTCATCGTACTCCTGACCCGCCGTGTAGATCAGCGTGTCGTACTCAGTAGATTTCCCGACCAGGAAATCAGTCTCCAGGTTGACTTCGGCCACCTGGACCACCCTGGGTGTTACGAACCTTTTCTTTTGATTCATAATGCGTTATGTTAAATAATTATCCTTACTTCCTATAATGCCCGTTATAGGAAGTAAGGATTATTATAAAACATTAAACATCAATAGGTTACAAGAAAATGCAATAACACGTTACCAATCCACCAAGCGGTCGATCAGTTCGCGCTGTTCGCGACTGGAGCGTTGGAGGTAGATGCGGGTGGTGTCGATGGAGTCATGCCCGAGGAGATCGGCGAGGAGGACGAGGTCGTTGTTGCGCTGGAGGAAGTTCTTGGCGAACAGGTGGCGGAAGGAGTGGGGGTGGACGACCTGGGCATTGACCCCGTACTTGACGGCGAACTCCTTGAGGCGAAGGGCGATGCCGCGCGGGGTGAGGGGGACGCCCCGATGGTTCAGGAACAGAGGGCCGCTGTCCCTTTCCATCCACGCCAGTAATTCTCTCCGGAGACGCGCAGGGATGAAGATGCGGCGCACTTTTCCTCCTTTGGAGTAGATGTCGAAGTATCCGGCCCGGATGTGTTCGCTCTTCAACTGGATCAGTTCGCTGATCCGTGCGCCCGTCGAGGCCAGGGTCCAGACGATGAAATACCATCGCTTGTCATCCTCCTTCCGCAATCTCTTTTTATAATATAGGTAATCCTCGTTGGAGATCACATTGTCCAGGAAGGAAGCCCTGGGAATCTTGATGGAGCGCAGGGACAGTTCCGGACGGCCGATGAACTCCAGGTACTTGTTGATGGACCGGATCCGGAGATTGACGGTCTTGGGATGGTAGGTCTCAATCAGGAACGCCTTGTACTGCAGGAGATTATCCTTGCTGAAAGCGCGGTAGTGATTGAAGTAGTCGAGGGCTGCGTGTTTGTATGCGACAATCGTGTTCGCCGCATAATTCTCCCGCCGGAGTTCCTTTTCAAATGCTTTGATGTTCATGGGTAGACATTGATAAGAACCCGAATGTGCGCAGGGTCGTAGATGCGCGAAATCTTCCAATGTCCAAGGGTATGTCAAGTATATGCCTTTCAGGGCTTTCAGGCAGTTTCCCGAGAACAAAAATAGAAAAACTCTTTTCAAAAAAACTTGGATATAAGATAAAAATGCCCTAACTTTGCTCACTGATTGTGGGGTATTGTGTCCTGACCGGAAAAGAGACGAATCGTTTCCGATAACGGGCACTGCAGGAAGATAATTTTTAAAAATATTAACAAATACCAAAAAAGCCATGATTCGCCGTAACAAAAAAACACGGAAGTATCTCTCTCCCAGGGTGGTTTCGACCGACCTTGCATTGGAGAGCAATTTTTGCAACACGAATCTCCAATTCGGTATCCAGGCCGGTTATGAGGTCGATGAATTGGAGAACGAGGATGACACTGAAATCTATGACTTCTAACCTCGGGGAGGAAATGACCATGAAAAAAATCTACCTTATTCTGGCCGCCGTTGCGGCGACTGCCCTGGTTTCTTGCGAGCGAGAGAAGGACTATAACGACTACAAGCCCGGCAAGAACAGCATCGTATTCTTCCCGCAGAGCGTGAACACCCGTTCTGCGGAACTTGAGGCCCCTGTTTCCCGGCAGGTGTTCCCGCTGGACATGGACGTCGAGGGCAAGCGCCTGTTCCTGGAGGAGACCGTAACCTCGCTTGACGTCGTGTACGACGTCCCCGAGACCAGGGGCACGCCGGCCTACACAGGGAACGTGTTCTCCCTGTATTCCAGCCTGACGGCTATGGCCTTGAAGAATGGGACTTCCGAGACCGTGACGGCCGCCGAGTTCAACTACGTAGAAGGCACGAATTACTACGAGCACCGCTACAGCGCCTCCGACACCCCCTGGAACGTCAGCGACGACCTGTACTTCTTCCTTCAGATGCCCGCAGACCTGCCCCTTACCAATCAGACCTACGGCGTCCAGGACGGCAAGATGAAGACCACCTTCACCTACACCTCCCCGGCCACGGCCTCGGCCCAACAGGACATTCTCTTTGCCGGCACCCCTCTCACCTATGATCAGTACAAGAATGACTATGAAGAAGGTCACAAGCCCGTTCCCGTGGTGTTCAACCACGCCCTCACCGGCGTCAAGTTCGCCCTGGGCAACGACAACTCCGGCGATACCAAGACGCACGTGACCAAAGTCACTTTCCACGGCCTGAAGAACAGCGGTACCGCTACCATTATCCCGGATGTGACCGGAAAATCCGCCAACCGCGTTTCCTGGGTGCTCGGTGAAACCACCGGTGACTTCTCCCAGAAACTGGTCTCCGGCGAAAATTACACGGACAGCGGAATTGACAATACCATCACCTACGACAAAAACAAGGACGCTGGCGAGAACAGGAACTTCGGTGAGAATTCTTCTTTCTATAACGGCGGCGTCAACCGCAACCTCAATGACGAGACGGCCTCAATGACTTTCTGGTTCATCCCGCAGGAGATGACCAAGGATGTTACCGTCGAGGTGGAATTCTATGTGCGTATTTATAACGTAGCCAAAGGGGAGAAACTCGGAGAGACCAAGACCCTCACCCTCAACCTCGGCGAGAAACTCCTCGAGAGCGGGGATGCCACCAAATACACCTGGACCCCTGGCCAGCTCCGCACCTATACCATCAAACCGGATATCGTGGATGTCGCCATCGACGATACGATTGATGGTGCCATCAAGAGCGACGTCGTCATCGAGAACACCGGCAATGTTCCGATCTATGTCCGCGTGAACCTCATCGGCAACTGGGTGGGGCAGCGTGAGTATGTCGCAGGCAGTCTCAGCGAAGAGACGGTCCTGATGGGCTACACCGACAATACCATGACGGACGAGGTCGCCCGTTGGAACGACAAGGACAACGATGCGACCTGGACCTCCCCGACCGGAAGGACCTATACTTACACGCCCTACGGTACTTTCACCGGTCTGCCCGGGAAGGGGTCGAAAACCGGCCCCGGCACTGCGGTCGGGAACTGGATCCGACATGACAAATACTACTATTATATGACAGCCATCGGTCCTGGCGAAAGCATCGGCTCCGGCACAACCCAGCTCTTCACCAAGTACGAGATTACCCGGACTCCTGAGTTCTGGATCAACGACAACGCCGGCACGCCCCGGCAGGCCCAGAATGTCCACCTGGTGATGGATGTGATCGTCCAGGCCATCCTGGCCCCGAAGAATGAGGACGGTTCCTATGTCGGTTATGAAGAAGCCTGGATTGCCGCCCTGAATCCTGACAATGATCCCGAGTTCAACTTCAATGACCTTTAATCGACAGCGTTTGGAAAGAGCTTAACTTAACGGAGAATAATACATCATGAAAAATATAATCAAACATATTGCAACTGTTACTGCGGCGCTTCTCCTGACGGGTCTTACCGCCGCTGCGCAGAATTACCCCGAAGGCTCCTACCGCGTCGTAGGCGGCGTCGGCTTCAACAAGCACGTCACCGATAACCACAACGGCACCTTCACCGTCGATTTGGAGTCGTTTGTGACCGGTAAGGTCAAGGTGACTACCGAAATGAAACCCGTGGATGTTGCGCTGGTGCTGGATGTATCCGGGTCGATGGAGCAGGCGGTTTCGGGTACTTATATCCAGGAGAGCCATTACAATTACTATTATGTGGCAAACTCTAAGTCTCCTCTCTTTGCAACCGGCGACGGGGATAATAAAAATTTTAATTACTATTACAAGGATGGTGACGCTTATTATAAGATAGAGGCAATTGATGAAGAATATCGCGATACCCCAGGTGGTGATAGAGTTCGTCGCTACATACTTCAGTTTAAAAAGAATGGCACAAATTATTTGATCGGTCCAGAGGGGCCAGTTCAGGCAAACGCCACTTATAAATATAATAGCCAAACAACTGTTTGGACTGAGGAGGGTAAGACTTGCTCTTTCACCAAGGCTCAACAAGGTAATTGGGCTTCAAAAGAATGGTTCCCGAATGATAACGTGTATCGTTACAAATCCAGGATAGAACTTTTGAAAGAGGCCACCAAATCATTTGTCAACACCATTTCGTATTATGATACGCATAATCTTGACGGAGAAACCATTGACCGCGCTCATCATCAGATTGCTATCGTTACTTTTTCAGACGGTGCAACTGCGTTACAAGGTTTTACCGGGGTAGAAAATGTCAGTGCGATTGAAACGAAAGTGGACGAAATCTCGGTTAATGGATATACCAGGACGAATCTCGGCGTTTCCAAGGCGATGGAGTTATTCGATGGCCTGCCCGCTGAACGGAAGACGAATTCGAACAAGGTTATGGTCCTTTTCACCGACGGTAATCCCGGAGGTTCTACCACTTTCGATACAGATATTGCCAACGGTGCCATCGGAGCGGTCACTGCCTTCAAGAATCCGGATGGAGCGTACAAGGGGGTCGTCTATAGCATCGGCATGGGCCTGAGCGGCACCCAAGCGACCAATTTCATGAACTATGTGTCTTCCAACTACCCTTATGCCGCGAGCATGGCTAATCCTGGCGCAGCAGCCACGATTCCTGCGGGAGATCCCGGATATTCCCAGTCAGCGGGTGGCGCAGACCTGTCCGATATCTTCGATACCATCGCCGAAACTGCCGCCGGTGGCTCCGATATCGAAGTCTCAAGCGCCGTCGTCACCGTGGACGTCGTTTCCAAGGCCTTCGATATTCCGCAGGGTGACGAAGTGAGCAAGCCCACTGTTCTTTTAGCAAATCTGAATGGAAAGAAGGAGGGAACGAATTGGGATCCGGCACCATTGACGACCGGTGAGGAAGGGCTATTCGTGTTCTATACTTTCGATACTCCGGTAGAGCAGGATGTGACGGTTGATCCTAACACGGGTGAAACTCCCAGCGGCATTAAGCTAATAGAAAGCACCGACGCCGAAGGCAATGAGAAATTGGAAGTGGAGGGCTTCAAGTATTCTGTGCATTGGTGTGGACCGGATAGCAACAACCCCACCGGTGGTTACCACACCGATGGACAGAAACTGATCCTTCGCTTCACCGTGAAGCCCAGCGAGGCGGCAGTCGGTGGTCCTGAGGTACAGACGAACTCGGAAGATTCCGGTATCTACGTGGATGGAAAGCGGATTGCCACCTTCAACCAGCCTACCGTGGAGCTTCCGGTCAACCTCTGGATCAAGAAGACCGGCCTGACCGGGAATGATTCAGCGGTGTTCACGATCTACTATGCTGATCCTACCGAGGAGCACAATGTCGGAAAGGATCCTCATGAGATGGACTATAAGAGTTTTACGAAGGTTTCCGTCAACAGCCATGATACGGCGTATGAGGGCGGCAATATCGTGAAGATCACCGGCCTGGATTCCAAGTTCTACTATAAGATCAAGGAGGATGCCTGGGCATGGACGTACGATTATACGACGAAAACGACGTACGAGAATTCAGAGAACGAGACGGTCACCGAGATGGGTGTGATTTACACCTGCGATGTTCTGCAGAACCCGCTGAATTTCGAGAACAAACCCAAGGAGACCGTGAAGCAGGCCGAGGCCGTAAAGCGGAATACCTTCGAGGTGCTTTCTTTCTAATCCTCCCTTGCCACTTCTCTTCGGGCAGTTTCTGCCTTGAACAACTCCTCGCTGCCCTCAGGTGGCGGGGAGTATTTTTTTGAGAGCATACTTCTGACCTGAACGTAATGTATTCTCCCGGGAACAGGATAACTTTGTTCCCGGACTAATCAATATTAAACTATGAATACCAAGCAATTTGAGACCAGGCTCCGCAAAGAGTATTACGCGGAGAACACGATTCTCGCCTACCGGTATGCGCTCAAGGAGTTCCGGAACCGGTTCAGGAAACTCAACCG
>CAMJHJ010000048.1 GCA_946405485.1 uncultured Bacteroidales bacterium
AGTATCAAGCGAAGCACTCTTATAGGCCGGCCGGTGCCTTGATACTGGGTTTCATCGATTACGGTTTCTCCGGTGGGGATGAAACCGCATTTCTCCATTACCCGCCCGCTTGCAGGGTTGTCGATGAAGTGTCCGGAGATAAGGGATTTGATGTCAGTCATACACCGGATATGCTCTATCATCAGCTCCAAAGCTTCCGTGCAAATACCTCTGTTCCAATAGGGTTTTGCTATCCAGTAACCTATCAGCGGCTCGCCGTCACGGGCCGGAAGATTGCAATTGCACGACGGACCGTAGCCCATAGCGCCTATAGCTTCCCCAGTTTCCTTTAATTCAATGGCCCAGGTGTTGGTGGCATCACAAAAGACCGTCCGGATAACCTCCAGACTCTCCTCTACGCTCTGGTGAGGCGGCCATCCGGCACGGGGGCCGACATCGGGATCCGATGCCCACTTATACAACGCAGGAGCGTCGCTGTCCCGCCAGGGGCGTAGAATAATACGGCCCGTTTCCATCACTCCATCGTAAAAGAGTTGTCCGGGAAGTCGCTTTTTCTCCTTTGACGGAAATGTCGCCTCGAAGGCTTCAAATGCTTCCGGATTCTCATCTGCGATGAAATACCCCTTGGGAGGACAATATGTCGCATCTTCGATTCCGTTTGCCTTGAGCCAACCGGGGATCAGTTCCTGAGCCAGAAAGAAGGGAACCGGATCATCCTTGGGAAAGTCGTGATAGTGGATGCCAAAACTGCTTGCAAGGGAGAATCCGGCGTGTTTGTAAAAGTCGATATTCCCTTCCATACATAGGAACCCGACTCCCACTTCACGCGCCCTCTCAATGGCAAACTGCAACAATTGCAGCCCATACCCTTTACGCTTATAGTCAGGATGGATGCAGATCGGGCCGAAAGTCCAGGAGGGTTTGCGCGTACCGTCGGGCAGCACCAATTCTGCCTTGGAGAACATCACATGGCCGATCAACCGGCCATTCTCCTCCATCACGAAGTCCAGTTCAGGAATAAAGTCAGGATTATCTCTGTAACAATGCAGCACAAAGTGCTCTGTGCATCCGGGGCGATATACATTCCAAAAGGATTCGCGAGTGAGGTTCTCAACTGCACGGAAATCTTCCGGCCTTTCAAGTCTGATTGTCATAGTATAAAGTCAATAACGGTTCCGATTAAACTGTCAAAGTTAATCTTTTTCGTCCCTAGCGCAGGAACGGGTCTTCTTCGCCTGCGCAAGAGACGACCCAGCGGAAGGCGTTGACGAACAAGAGGTTCTGCGTCGCATCGGAGAAGCAGTGGCCACCGTGCCCCATGTTGAGATAAATCATGCGATAGTCCCGGTTCGTCCAGACCACCGGGAAGTCTCCGCCGAACACGACATCCTTGATCCCGAACGGGAAATTCGTCTCGGAAATGCTGACCAGGACCTGTACCGAAGGATTGGACCGGGGGTCGGGTTGCCACTGATAAAACTCGCTCGCAGGGGCGACAAACTGTTCCGGAAGATTGCGGGTGACCGGATGGGTGCGGGATTCCACCTCCATCAGGGCCGGTTGCGGAGGCCAGTTGTTGCACAGGAAACGACCGCCGCCCAAGAAGGCGCGGAACCAGTCCCATGACGTAGACTGGTCATTGTAGCCAGCCCCGTGGAATCCCACCCAGCCGCCGCCTTCTTCCATGTAGCGTTCGAAGCGGGCGCGTTCCTCCGGCTTGGACGGAGCGGCATTCGGCATGATGATGACATTGTAAGGGGAGAGGTCGTCCGGCAGGCTTGTCGCCTGATCCAGGATGAACCCGTGCCCGAAAGAGAGCTCACGGAAAAACTCCGCGGCCTGACGGGCGAAGACGAGGTGGGCTTCCTCCACATGTTCGGAGTAGTATAGCAGGGCGCGGAAACGCGGCTGCTTGCCGGCGTAACTGGCTGCGCGGACGGCTTTGGCGGAAACGAAGGGACGGGGCAGGAGTTGCTCCGCCACGGTCCTGGCCAGTTCGGAATCGGCATTGTCGCAGCAGTATTCCCAATACATCCCGCCCAGGAGCCCGTTCTTCAGGATATACAGGCATTTCTCGCCGATGGAACGCACATTGTCAAAACTGAAAACCAGGCGCCCGTCAGCATCGGCATAATAAGGAACCTTCGCCTTGGGATCCCACTTTTCCTTATGTCCCTTAAGCGGGGCGGGAATGTCTTTATAATCCACGAAGTCGGCATAGCCTTCCTTGCCGCGACCGTAAAAGGGCATTCCCATCACGATCTTGCCGGCAGGGATACCGGCAGCCAGATGGGCCTTCACGGCGTCGTCCGTAGTGAACTGGCCGGTCCGCGGACTCTGGTACAGGGCCGCATTGTGATGCGGAGGCCATCCCATGTCGTAGGCCATCACGTTGACCCAGTCTATGTAAGGAAGGATGGCCGGGAAATCGATGTGGCGGGCGTTGCTGGCCGAAGCCAGGGTCAGCAGGCGGTCCGGTCCGAGCGCCGCACGCAGTTCCTGCATCAGAAGCGTGAAGTGTTCCGTATCTTTGGGAGAGGATGAGATGCCGGCGGTCGAGACCGTGGGATACTCCCAGTCGATATCGATCCCGTCCAGTCCATACTCGTCGACCGCCGTGGCACAGCTGGCGGCAAAGGCCTTGCGCCTTGCCTCCGTCGCAGCCATCTCGCTGAAACGGCCGCTTCCCCATCCGCCGACGGACAGGCAGACTTTGACATTCTCCTTGGCCGCGACGATCCGGCGCAAGCGATCGCCGTTGTCGATCCGCACCCCGTCAAAGGAATCGGTGACGTGGCCGAAGGCATAATTGATATGCGTCATCAGGGACGGGTCGGGCATCGTTTCCGTCCAGGAAGTGACATAGGCGACGATGACGCGTTCGGGGGCCGGGACTTCAGCATGGAGCACAGGCAGGCAGGCCAGACACAGGGGGAGAAAACAAATTAGCCGGAGGACGTATTTGTTTCTAACAAAATGTTTTTTATCTTGCATAGTCATTTAATAATCAATGCCATGAACATCCTTCTTACCCTGCTCTTCGGAGCCATCGCAGGCTGGCTTGCCGGTTTCTTTGTAATCAAAGACAAGGGCGGTCTCATCTGGAACATCATCATCGGCCTTCTCGGCGGCCTTGTCGGTGGCTGGCTGCTCGGACTCATTGGCGCAGGCGGATCTTTCTGGTCACAGTGGTATGGTCAGATCATCAGCGCTGTCATCGGTGCCGTGGTCCTTCTGTGGGTCTGGAACCTGATCAAAAAGGCCATCAAGTAAACACGCCGGCACCGGCGTCGCTGCAAGGCATCATCCGGGATCAGAATCCGAATCCGGACTTCCGGCAGAAGTCTATGGCCGCGGCATTGCCGCATTTGGCCGCCAGGGTGCAGTAGTACCGGGTCTTTCCCATGTCGACGGAGGCGTATTGCATCGCCAGGTCGTACAGGGTATAACCGAGCGTCTCATCCTTGAACTTGGTCTTCCGGATGTTCTTCTCGGTCGTATTGAAGATCTTGCAGTAAGCGTCGACGGCTTCCTCGTAATAGCGGATCGCGGTCTTCTTGTCGCCCTTCCTGGCATAACTGTCACCGAGGGCGTCCAGCATCCAGTAGTCCAGCGTCAGTGACTTGCCCCGGTTCTCTTCCAGCCAGGGGCGGGCCAGGGCGATGCAGTCGTCGCCGCGGCGCAGGATGTTGAGGACCATCGCATACTGGTACTCGCTGTACATCGTCAGCACGCCCATCTCCTGGAGCTGGGCGAAGCAATTCGCCGCATCGGCGTATTCCTTGGCGTCCATATGCTGCTGGAGGGTCCGCTCCAATGCGATGGCCGGATCTTCGGCAGGCGCTTCGGCTGTCTCCTCTTCCTGGGCGAAATCTTCTTCGAAACGGTCATCGATGATCAGCCGTTCCCCTTCCTGGCTGATTGTCCCGAAGCAGTCGAAGGCGGCGTTGCCGACGATCAGCGGGACGTTTTGTTTCGTGATGACGAAAGCCGGGAGGTTCTGCACGATGACGCGTCCTATCTTCAGGTTGCGTATGACGAAGGAGGCGGCCTTGACCGTGCTGCCGTCAGGCATCTTGGTCGTCGTCATCCCGTTGACGTCCGCGGGCGCGATATAGCCGTTCTCATATAGGAATAGATAGGTCGTCGTGGACATGCTGGCGTACCAGTTCTCCGGCGCATAATAGGTCCGCACACCCACGCCGTTGACGGAAGCGTTCATGGTATAGCGTCCGTCGGGTTCTTCGTGGAGCTGGATGACGCTCTGGGCCTGCATTCCGACGGCAGACATCATGATGAGGGCGATCCCCAGGAGTAATCTGTGGTTCATATGGAAAGGATTTATTTGCAAAGCATGATGTCCAGGATCATCCGGTCGGTGTCTTTCATCCCGGATGAGCCGATGGCGCCGACGTTTTGAATGGTTTTTTCTATATCATCGTCAATGATACCGTCGGTGGATGGGATGCAGGTGCCCCGCAAGGCCAGGACCGCCGACTGGATGGAGCAGGAGACGCCCGAAGCAACCTTCATCGCGCAGCCGACCTTCGCTCCGTCGCAGAGCATGCCGGTGATATTGCCGGCCATATTCTTGATGGCGGCGCAAATCTGTTCATATCCGCCGCCCTGCAGCCAGACAATGCCGCAGGCAGAGCCGGTCGAGGCGACCACGCAGCCGCAGAGGGCCGACAGTTTGCCCAGGTAGTGCTTGATATGGATGGCGACCAGGTTGCTCAGAGTCAGGGCGCGGGCCAGCCGCTCGTCGTCGATGCCGTACTTGAGGGCATAGGCGATGACGGGCATGCTGACGGTGATGCCCTGGTTGCCGCTGCCGCTGTTGGACATCGCAGGCAGGGTGCTTCCCGCCATGCGGGCGTCCGAAGCCGCGGCGGTCATCCCCATCGCATAACTCAGGAAATCGTCTCCGAACACCTCTTTCTGGTTCTCTCGTATGGCCTTGCCGACCCGTAGGCCATAGTCCCCTTCGAGTCCTTCCCTGGCCAGGGCCAGGTTGAGTTTGCGGTCATCCAGGATAAAGGCGATGTCGTCGTAAGGAGCGCTCTCTGCGAAGGTCAGGATTTCCCGTACCGTCAGGTCATCTCCGTCGGCGGAACTGTGTTCGGATGCGGCTGCACCCGACTCGGAACTCATCAGGATGCGGTCGGCGAAACTGGTTTCGACAATATGGTCGTGGTCATCTTCAATGATGGCATAGGCGTGCGGGTCCACCTCCGCGCTGGCGGTGGCTTCTCCACCCACGGAAACGGTGGCCTTCACATAAAGCAGCCGGTCCGTATCCGCCACGGAAATGGAGACCCTTTTCCCGGCGACCAGTTCGCGCGCCCTTTTCACAGCCGCTTCCGAGAGGCCGGCGAGTACCTCCAGGTTACGGGACGACTCTCCGCAGACAGCGCCGAGCGCCGCTGCGATCGGGAGTCCCACCATCCCGGTCCCGGGAATGCCGACACCCATCCCGTTCTTGAGGATGTTGCCGCTGACAGTGACGTCGATGAGGAGGTCCGCCGTCAGCCGCCAACCCTCCGGGCAACGGCTGCAGCAGTTTTCTTCGATGATTTCCGTGGCTTTGGCGACGGCCAGGGCGACGGCGATGGGCTCGGTGCAGCCCAGGGCGGGCTTCACCTCGCGGTGCAGCAGGTCGAGAATGGTTTGTTGGCGCGGATCCATAACGTAACAAAGATAACGCTTATTCCGCCAGGATATGCCGGGGGGCGGAAGCTTTCATACAAAGATAGGATTTCGCTCGGAATGTTTTTACCTTTGGGATCTCAATTGCATAGTAAATGAGAAAAATAGCCTGTATCCTATCCTGTCTGTCCCTTATCCTGTGCTCCGGCCTTCGGGCTGCCACGCCGATCCGCGTGCCGGACATGAGCGAAAAGACAATGGTTGCGCCGAATTGGTTCGGCCCCAATGCTTTCCCCGTGCCAGAGATGACCGACGGGCGGGTGAGGGAAAAACTGACCGTGGAGGTGGCGGGGGATTATTACCGGGGTCATCTGACAAACGGGGAAGACCATACCCGCGACCTTTTCCTGCGGGCTTGGATCCCGCTTTTTTCGGACAGGGTCAATCTTTCGCTCTGGATGCCGGTCGTGGAGCATTGGTCTTATGACGCTTCCGTCCGGGAAGCACGGAGCATCCTGTCGGATCCGAACCTGGATCCCGGGTACGGGTCAGGGGATGTGTATGTCGGATTGGATATCCAGTTGCTGACAGAAACCTCCCGCCGGCCGGCCGTGATGATCCGTTCCGTCCTCAAGACGGCATCCGCCAATTGCTTCGGCTATGCGCGGGACTATGATTCTGCGGGCTATTTCTTCGATGCGACGGTGGGCAAGGGATGGGGCCGCTTCCGGCTTTCGGCGACCACCGGCTTCCTTTGCTGGCAGACCGGCACCGCCCGGCAGAACGACGCCGTCCAGTATGGCCTCGGCGCCTTCTATGACGGGGAAGTGCTGAACGTGGCTGCCCAATGGGGTGGCTACGTAGGTTGGGAGCGCTGCGGCGATGCCCCGATGACGGTCCGTGCGCGCATCGGCTTCGATGTCGGTCGCTTCGAGCCCTTCCTTCAATTCCAGCAAGGCCTGCGCGACTATCCCTTCACCCAGTTCCGTCTCGGTTGCGGCTGGCGCTTCTAATCCTGATAGAAGCAGACGTCGTCGATCTTGAGGGTCAGGGGGCGCTGGATCTTGGTGTGGTAGATGCGGAGGTAGTCCATTGCGGCGAGGTCGGGACGGCCACCGGTGATTCCGGCCCTGGAAAAAGGCAGCCAGAGCTCGTTCCAGCCAGTCTTCAGACCCATTCCTGACAGATACCAGGCATATTCCTTCTTGTCGCAGGTCCCGGAACTTGTGACTTCGATCGCGCCTTCGGCATTGAGATCCAAGGCGGTAGCGTCGCTCAGATACAGCCAGAGATGCAGGCCGCCTTTCTGGTGGCTGACTTTCGCATCGACCGGCGTGTCCCAGACGCGGGTGAAGAGGCCGACGCCGCTGCCGGTCCCGCTCAGGCAGGCTGCCCCCTGTTTTTTATCGGTGGTATCAATGGAGAGCGTCAGGTCGCTCTTCCAGCCCCGGTTCGCATCGCAGTCGTCCAGCATCGTCCGTATACCGCCGTCGAAGATATCCTCGGACGGAATCATCTTTTCGTAGAGCAGTCCGTCTTTGTCAAAGCATCCCAGGGCGCGCACGAATGCCAGCGGATTCTCCAAAGTGACCGGGTCGCCGGCCGTATAACCGCTCATCTTGCAGCCGGTCATGGTCACGGTTACCAGGCCTTCGCCCGGCAGGTATAGGAAATCCTTGCTCGCCCCTACGCAGACCGTGCCCCCGTTACGCCCGGAAAAGCAATCTACATTGGTGAGCGAAGTGTGTCCCTTAAGGCCGGTGACGACGACCGGATGCACGTCATCCAGGACAGCGCCCTGGTTGGCGATGATGGATCCTTGGGCGATCTGCCAGGTCCGATTGTTACCCCCGTCGTCGGTGCGATAGATACCGACGGTCACGCAGTCGAAATTGAAATTGGTCAGCTGACCGTAGGTATGCTCGCCCAGATAGATGCCGCCATAGCTCCCGTAAGTGAAGATGTCCATCAGGACGGCATTGTCCGTGGTTTCGATGGAATAGGCGTAGGTTTTCTGCGCCACGACCTTGTCCACGATGGTGGCGCTGAAGCCGCGACCGAATTCGCGCTGATTGGCCGGATTGACATGGCAGTGCAGGATGCGCGGGATGTCATAGCAGCGCCCGACCGCGATGAATTCTCCGCTCAGGGGGTAGCCATAGCAGTTCTCAAACAGGATCTGCTCGCAGGCACCGGGAGACGGCATGCGGAAATCCATCGCCCGATATTCGCCGTAGAAAGACAGATCCCGGAGTGTGACGCCCTGCGGTCCGTGTTCGCGGGAACCCTGGATGGTCGTGGGGTAGGGGATGATCTTGGAAGGGTCGTTCCAGGTCTGGTCGGGGTACCAGAACTGGATGCCCTGGACCTGCGTGGCTGATTCGACGGTCAGGAATACGTTCTCCCTGTCCCGGATGACGAAAAGAGAGCCCGTGGGTCCGGTCTTGTCCCTGTTGGCCGTTCCGCGCCCGGTCGGCCCATGGGCCCCGACCAGGGACACGTTGCGCTTCAGCACCAGGCCGCCATCCATCGGATATCCGTTCTCGACCGGCGTGACATAGAGCGCCAACCCGTCTTTCTGGGCGTAGTCGATGGCCTCCTGGAGTTTTTGCTTGTTGACTGCTGCGCTGTTGGTCGGCAGTACGCCGAATTCCTGGATGGAGACGATGCGTCCCGGGATGTTCCCGATCACGATGATGGTCTCGATCGTATCCAGTTTTTCGACGATGTGCTCGATGATCTCGGGTTCAGGCCGCTTACAGGCGACAACCATCAAGAGAACGAGGAAAAACAGACGTCCGATTTTCATGATAAATCAATTTTCAGCATAATAAATGCGTACCGGCCCGATGAGGCCCATCGGCGCGGCAGGTTGCTCTTTGCGGCCAAGGAGGAAACGCTGCACGACGGGATTGTCTGTCAGGGTCCGCATGTAGTTGCCCATCAGGGTGTGGACTTCCACTTCCAGGACATTGTCTCCTTCCTTGAGCAGGCCGCTGAGGTCAAACACGGCGTTTCCCCACCAGCGGATGCCTGCGGGCTCACCGTTGACCTTCAGGGAGGCAACCTCGCAGACCTTTCCCAAGTTGATATAACAAGGCTCCGTGGGTTGTTCCGGCAGGTTCAAGACGGTTCGGTAGCAGGCAGTGCCCATGAAATCCGGCCATTGTCCGCGGAGATCGGCGAGACGGTCCAGTTTCGCCTCGACAGAATCGGTGCGGCGCGAGTGCCGGAGGGTCAGGGACCATTGGGTCAGTTCCTGCGTGTGGGCACCGGAAGCCGGCATCGGATGCCATTCCGGCAGTTCCTCCCGCTCCCGGCAGAAGCCGACCAGGAGGGTCTGGGACGGCCCGAGCGTCAGGGAAGTCCGGAAACTCAGGTCCGGCATCCTTTTCCCGTCCAGGCGGTAACGCCGCCCGTCCGCGGGATCATAGAGGATGGCATGCCTGCGCCGGGCGACCCCTTCCGGGAAATGAAGCTCCGTGGTTTTCGTCTCGGACAGCGAGACGTTGGAGAACAGGAAAAAGTCGGTCCCGTCATCCGCACGGTAGTGGTTCTGCAGCAGGAAGCGGTCCGGGGAACCGATTCCGACGGCATGCGGGAGTTCATATCGCTCCTGTACATCCGCATACCATTCAAGCCAGGCATTGTCCGGGGCCTTGTCCAGGAGAACGAAACGTTCCGAATAGTGCTTTATCAGGCGCGCGACCCGCTTCCGGACTTCGGCATCCCGTTCCGCGCAGTCTTTCAGCCCGGGAGCCCGGGACGGGACGCATCCGATGCAGAACACTTTTCCTCCGTGGTGGATGAAATGCTCGATCTTCCGCAAGGCATCCGGACTGATGGTCCGCACCTCGGGAAGGATCAGGGTCCCGTACGCTTTCTTCCCATGACACAGCAGTCCATGTCGGATACTCGCTCCGGCCAGCAGTCCGTCGCTCAGGTAGTCCGCTCCGCCGCCGTTCTTATGGATGGCTTCCCAGATCAGGGACGTGTAGGGGACGTTCAAGTACCAGGGGAAGGGGTCGGTCTGCACGCCGAGTTCCGTCCAGAGGTCCTGGTTGGCGGGCAGGATGGCGATGTCCGTGACCATATCCACGCGGGTGAGGATGGCGCTGACCCGGGCGCGGTAGTCGTTCAGCAGCCGGAAATACGGCCACCAGGGGTTCTGCTCGTTGGAATAGCTGCCATACTGCACCCAGCCCGGGAAAGCCGCTCCGGGCGGCGAATAGTTGTAGCCGGACCAGACCGGCAGGGTAGTGCCCGAGAAGGCGCCCATGTCCGAACCGATCTTGAGCAGTTCCAGCGAGGTGTTGAAGACCCGGTAGGTATTCGTCATCTCCTCCGAACTGACGATGCGCTTGCCGGTCAGGTTCGCGGCCGAGGAGACGTATTTGTTGATCATCGTGTAGCCGCGGCCCCGGCGGTAGTCTTCGTCGCCCATCTCTTCGCCGAGGCGGTGCCGGAGCCAGTTGGTGGTCCAGGATTCGCCTTCGGGGATGTCGTAGCCCAGGGAGGATTCGAGGGGGAAGAAGCCCCGCCCATAGGCCTGGGCACGGGATTGCACGCCCTTTTCCTTGCACCAGGCAAGGAAGGTGCGGGTGTAACGTTCGTGCAGCAGTTCGGCCTTGGTAAGCTCGAAGTCGAAACGGACACGGCCCACGCTGTCCTGGAAGGCTTCGCTCTTCGCGGCGCCATAATGATAGTCCATCACTTCGCCCAGCCTGCCGACCTTGAAGAGGATGAAGGGCAGCCAGGGCGTCAGGTCATAGCCCCTTCGGCGGAGGAACTCCTGCGGAAGGTCGGCGCACCAGTTGCAGCCTTCCAGTTCCATGCTGTCCACGAAGAACGAGCGCAAGTGCTCTGACAGCGGTCCGGTCCTGGCTTCGATCGCGTCGGCCTGGTGGTCCAGGTATTTGCGTACCGCCTGCGCATCCAGATGGTTGAGGATGCTTCCGGCTGCCCCCGGGGCGCCGTTGATGACGCTGGCGAAAGAGTCACAGCGCACCAGGGCATAAAGGAAATGCTTCCCCGCGGGCACATCAAGGCGGATCGTGTCATTCCGGACCCGGTCCATGACATCGACCGCTTCGGACAGGCTGCCGATGGGATCCGGGACCAGGAGCAGTCCTGTCAGTTCGAACTTTCTTTCCGGATTGGGGACGGTCACGCCGGGGTCCACCGCCCGGCAAAGCGCATCCTTCGTCGTTTCGAAGACCCCCTGCGTCAGGGGAACGGCGTTCAGCAGCAGGACGGAAGCCCGCTCTTCCATCGGAAGCGTCTCCGCCCCGAAGGGCCAGCCGGAACCGAGCAGCAAGTCGCAGCGCATACCCAGCCGCTCCGCTTCGTCGAAGGTCGTCTCCAGGCGGTCGATCCATTCGTCGGAAAGCAGCTGCAATCCCCGCGTGCCCGTCGTATCGGCGCCGTAGGGTGTCTCGATAGGGTTGATCTCCACTCCGCCGATGCCGGCATCTTTCAGCAGATGCAGCTCCCGGACCAGCTCTCCGTCTTCAATCCGGTTGCCGTTCCACCACCAGCGGACGAAAGGACGGTCCTCCATCGCCGGTTCGGCGAAATGGGCGTTGATGGCAGTTGTCGCCTCACCGTCCTTACGGCAAGAGATCAGCAGGACCAGGAGCGTCAGGAGTCCGGTCCACAGGCGGAAGGGAAGAGATTTCATCATCAGATAAAGATCGATTCCGGGACCTCACCGGTCCAGCAGAGCGGCTGTTCGGCGCCGAAAAGACGCACGACGGTCGAGGCGGTGTTGACGGTGTTGTTGGCCTCCGTGATGGTGAATCCCTGTTTGATGCCGGGACCCTTGACCACCCAAGGGACGATCATCTCTTGGGGGCTGACGCCGCCGTGGCCCTTGTTGATGCCGCCATGGTCGGTGATGAAGAAGATGTGCGTATCCTCATACAGGCCTTCCGCCTTGAGGAATTCCAGCATGCGGCCGACCTGGACATCCCCCTCCTCGATGGACTGGATGTACTCGGGCGACATCCAGGCATACTGATGCCCGACGTGGTCAGTATGGACATTATACAGGAAGATGAACTGCGGTTCGTCACGATACTTTTTGATAAAGACCATCGCCTGGTCGTAGAGGTCCGCATAGTCGGGGTCGGCGGCAAAGAGGGTGTCATCGAAGACCGTCGGGTTATAAGGCCGGATAAGCGGCTTCCAGTTCCAGTAGAAAGCGGTCTTAATCCCTGGGACCTGGTCTTTCAGCACCTGGAAGGAGGAAGGGAAATAACCTTCGGCATCCCTCTCCACGGCGGCCAGGTTGTATTTATCCACCTCCCAGCGGTTGTCAACCACCCCGTGCACCTCGGGACCGGCTCCGGTCAGATGGCTGGTGTAGTTAGGCAGGGTGACGGACGGCATCACGTCGCGGGTAGTGTAGGAGGCAGACCCTTCCCGGATCAGGCTGTCGATATTCGGCGTCTTTGCCTGCGCCAGGGCATCCACGCGGATGCCGTCGAAGGTCATGATCAGGACCCGCTTGGCCCGGAAGCGTTTCTTGGGCTTGAGGGCCTTCGCCGCAGCAGGGACGGGATCCAACATCGTTGCGCCCAGCGCAGCGCCTGCCGCCAGGGTTGTCTTGAGGAAGTTTCTTCTCGAAATAGCCATAGTATCAGTTCTTTAAATGTTTGTCAGCGAAATCCAGATAGCGGAGCCAGTCGGTGCGGGTGAGTTCGTGTCCTCCCTCCCGGATGTGATACTCCGTCAAACTGCGGTCCAAACCCAGGAAATCATAGACCTTCTGCGCCTCTTGGAAGGCGAGCCGTTCCCCGACGGGATCGCTCCAGCTGTCATCTTCGGCGCTTGCCACATACAGCGGCCGGGGGGCGACCAGAGCCAGGAACTCATGCTGGTCAAAGGGCAGCGCCGCCTCATTGTCTACGTATTTGAAGAAGTTGCCGCAGAACCAGTGCGGGAAATTGCCGGTGATGAAACGGATCGTCTCGCCGTAGCGACGGCGGGACAAGGCGGCTCCGCCGCAACCGCTTTCATTGGATACGGCCATCGCAAAGCGCGGATCCCGGGCCGCCGCCAGCAGGGCGGTCTTTCCCAGGCGGCTGTGGCCGATGGCGGCGACCCGCGATGCATCGACCGAAGGGTCTGTTTCCAGATAATCCAGCACCCGGCTCATTCCCCAGGCCCATTCGG
>CAMJHJ010000049.1 GCA_946405485.1 uncultured Bacteroidales bacterium
GCGACTGGGTGGGCGAAGGCGGTGCCGGCCATTTCGTGAAGATGGTCCACAACGGAATCGAGTACGGTGACATCCAACTGATCTGCGAATGCTATCAGATCATGAAGGACTACCTCGGCATGACCAACGAGGAGATGCACGAGACCTTTGCTGAATGGAACAAAGGCGACCTGGATAGCTATCTGATCGAGATCACGCGCGACATCCTGGCCAAGAAGGACGAGGATGGCAAATATGTCCTGGATTACATCCTTGACACTGCGGGCCAGAAGGGTACCGGCAAATGGACGGCCATCTCGGCCCTGGACCAGGGCGTCCCGCTCACGCTGATCGGAGAGTCCGTTTTCGCCCGCTGCCTGTCGGCCCAGAAAGAGGAGCGCGTGGCTGCTTCCAAGGTGCTGGAAGGCCCGAAGGGTGTGAAGTTCACGGGCGACCGTGCCGCCTTTCTCGAGGATTTGCGCAAGGCGCTGTTCGCCGCGAAGGTGGTTTCCTACGCGCAGGGCTATACCCTGATGCGTGCGGCAGCCAAGGAATATGGCTGGAACCTCAACTACGGCGGCATCGCCCTGATGTGGCGTGGCGGCTGTATCATCCGCAGCGTGTTCCTGGGCAAGATCAAGGAAGCCTTCGACAAGAACCCCGAGCTTGCGAACCTCTTGCTGGACAGCTACTTCCAGGAGAAGATGTCCGAGTCCCAGCAGAGCTGGCGCAATGTCGTCGCGGCGGCTGTAGTGAGCGGCATCCCCGCCCCTTGCCTCTCGGCGTCGCTGGAGTACTACGACGGCTATCGCTGCGACCGCCTGCCGGCGAACCTGTTGCAGGCGCAGCGCGACTATTTCGGCGCGCACACTTACGAGCGGACGGACAAGCCGCGCGGCGAATTCTTCCACACCAACTGGACGGGCCACGGCGGCGACACGGTCGCCGGCACGTACATAGCTTAAGCGACGTAATTCATGAGAATGAGAAGTTTCCTGGCTGCCGCACTGGTCGCGGCCGTGGCGGTCGTGTCTTGTCGGGAGGGCCGCGACGGTCTGCCGGAATGGGCGATAGGGCCCTTTTCGCGGCCGGTTTCAAGTCCGGTCATAACCCCTGATGCGGGTCCTTATTTTGACTGTCCGATGCTGGGCGATAGGGTGCGCTGGGCTGAGGGTGCCACGTTCAATCCGGCCGCAACGCTGTATGACGGTCGCATTGCCGTCCTGTTCCGCAGTGAGGATGACCTCAATCAGGGCATCGGCACACGCACGTCCCGGCTGGGACTGGCCTGGTCCGACGACGGTGTCACGATGCTGCCCGAACCCGCCCCCGTCCTGTTTCCGGCGGAAGATGCCCAGAAAGGGAATGAGTGGCCCGGAGGCTGCGAGGACCCTCGGGTCGCAGTGACCGAAGACGGCCTTTATGTGTGCTTGTACACCCAGTGGAACCGGCAATGTCCGCGCCTGGCCGTCGCGACTTCGCGCGACCTGCACCACTGGACCAAGCATGGTCCGGCCTTTGCCGATGCTTGGGGCGGGCGTTTCCGGGACTTGCCCACCAAGTCTGCCTCAATCGTGACGGCGCTGCGCGACGGGACCCTGGTCATCCACCGCTTCGAAGAGGGACCCTATGCCGGCAAATACCTGATGTATTGGGGCGAGGCTTTCGTGAATGTGGCGGTGTCGGACAACCTGGTCGATTGGACGCCGCTGCTCTCGGAGGATGGTTCCCTCCTCCGGGTGATGGAGCCCCGGAAAGGGTTCTTTGACAGTTCCCTGACGGAGTGCGGTCCTCCCGCTGTGTTGACAAAGAAAGGTATCGTGTTGATTTATAACGGCAAGAATGTCCACGGCGAGGAGGCGGACCCGTTGGTCCCGCCGGGTGCTTACTGCCCCGGGGAGGCTTTGTTTGACAGGGCTGACCCGACGCGCCTGGTGGACAGGCTGGATACGCCCGTGATGAAACCGGAAGCGGAGTTTGAGCGGACGGGCCAGTATGCCGCCGGGACCTTTTTCTCCGAAGGGCTGGTCTGTCGTAACGGACGCTGGTACCTGTATTACGGCTGTGCCGATTCCAGGGTCGGTGTCGCCGTCTGTGACCGGACCGTCTTTTAGAAGCCCGGTCACAGACGGGCGCCCGGGCCTCGGCGTACCGCACCTTGCCGGATCGGATACATCCTATGAAGAACAGAAAGGCACAAGATATGATCAAGAATCAACGAGCAAGCATGACGGAGGCCTACGAGCCTCCTGTCTGCGAGATGTTGCCCTTTGATGGACAGGCGCTTTGCCAGACCAGCTTTACCGGCGGGGATATCCAGCCCGGCAACGGTGAGAATTGGGGTAACTTTTAATCCGGCGCCGTTTTCCGGACGATCGGGGACCGGCTACCAGCGGAGCGGGAATTCACAGATCCGCAGGGTCGTACAGCCGTAGGGGATGAGTTCGATTTCGGCCGGGCCTTCGACATCGGCTTGGGATTGGCAGAAATACTGGATGGGAGCGGCAGAACCCCGGTTCCCGATCCAGTCGCGGATCTTGACCGCCTTGGCCCGGATCGTGACGGGTGCCCCGGACAGGTTCCAGGGGTATTCGCCGGGCTGCAGCGGCCGCTCTTCGACGGTGAAGGCATCTGCCTGGTTGATTTCCCGGACCAGGAAGCCATAGTTCCAGGGTGAGTCTGAGGTCACTTCATAATACCAGGGGCCGTACTGTCCGGCATCGGCTCCCTCGAAGGCTTTCTTCGTCCAGGTTTCTTTCATTTTCAGCGCATAGACCAGCGGTCCGCGCTCGACGACGGTACCCCAGCTGTACCAGCGGGACGTCTGCACGCGCATCGGGAAATGCAGGACGACGGTGTCGCCGTCGTGCCAGGTGCGTTCGACCTTCAGCATTTCCCCTGCCGCGGGGTGCATTTCTCCTTCCCGCGTGGCAACCGTGGCTCCCTCGCACCAGTCCGGAATGCGGAAGTGCAGGGGGAAGGTGGCCGAGGGCATCGCACGCTTGCGGTGCTTGCCCGGGAACCGGACGCGCACCGTGACCGTCCCGTCGAAGGGATAGTTCGTTTCTTCGGTCAGTGTCACGGGGTGGCCATCCAGCATGGCGCTGACGCTGGACGGGGCGTAGACCAGGGCGGCGAGGCCCCCGTCGCGGCTGGCGTACCAGAGGTTCTGGACCAGCTTGGGCCAGCCCTGGTGCCAGTTGCAGGTGCAGCAGGGATAGCCGCCCAGCAGGCTGAAGACCACATCCGTGCCGTCATGCTCGGTCGAGAAATTGCGCACCTGGCGCGTGCAGGCGATCTGGTTCGTCTGCTGGAAATACTGGCGCGCGTCGCAGTCGTCGGTGGCTTGTGTGGGCAGGGCGTTGAAGGCGATGCGCTCGAGCTGCTCGGCCCAGCGCAGGTCGCCGGTGACGCGCAGCATCCCTTCCAGGGAATACATCATCTCGACCGCCGTGCAGAATTCGGAGCCGCGGGTAGGCTCGCCGAACTGGGTCAGTTCATCCCCGGCCCAGAGTCCCGTGGGCAGGCCGATGGTCTCGCGGATGGTCTCCATGCCCTTGACGGGCGCCTGGAGGTCTTTGTCGTCTTTCGAGCGCTGCCACCAGACCACGGGCTCTTTGAAGCCCTGGCCCAGATTGACGCAGTGGAGGGTGTTCTGCCGTGCGAGGATGTCCTGGCCCGAAAGAATGGCGGTCCACGGTTTCGTCTGGTTGTGGATCAGGTCGCCCAGTTCCAACAGGAAGGACTCTCCGGTGCGGTTGTAGAGCCACCAGACCATCTCCAGGTTGTCACCGCCGCGCCACTGGCCCCAGTCGGTCCAGTGCGGCAGCGGATGCTCCGGGAGTTCCTTCAACTGGTAGCGGAAATAGTTGCTCATGACGCTCAGGACCCGCTCGTCGGCGGTCGCCATGTAATACTGTTTCAGGATCTTGAGGGCCACCATCTTGGGCCACCAATCTTCGGCATTGTCCCGCTGGATCCCGGGCTGGGAAGGCCGGGAAACGGCGTTGCCGAAATAACCGTCCTCGCGGGCGGAGGTCAGCATCGCCTCGGTCCATTTGAGGGATTTCTGAATCAGGGCCTCATCATCCAGAAGGTAGGCCAGCGGCAGCAGCCCGTCGATCCAGTAAGGCCCGCGCTCCCATGTATCGCCGTCCCCGCCAATCCAGGCGTTGTTGTCACCCACGACAATCGCATAGAGTGAATCCAGATGTCCGGTCATCCCGTCGCGCTGCCGCTCCAACTGGTCCAGGAGCCAGCCCTGGGGTCTTATCGTACCGAGGGGCAGTTCCGCGTAGGCATCGTCTGCCAGCGGCGCGCGGTTGAAGACGATGTCGGGGCGGGGCGGATCTTTAGGGGCTTTCTTCGGAGTAAAGGCAAAGACCGGCAGAGTAATGAAAAGAGCGAAAAATAGAAGGGTGCAGTGCGGGTTATTCTTCATAATGTACATCCAGGCGGGTAGTTCTCCAAAGATAGCAAAGTTCCTGTTCTGATTCCTATTCCGATTCCTTTTTTGATTCTGAAATTATTCAGAATTCCTTCCCGCGTTCCGAAAACCGGAATCTCCTTGGACACCCCATCATCACCAAATACACTTGTTGCAGAATCTGGCGGAAGGATGTCCGGACAACTTTTTCAAGAAGCCTTCAAGTCAGACACACATACATTTTCAACTTTAGACTAATACAAATATGAGAAAGAATCCTTTTCTTTTTGTGTTGCTCCTTGGATTGTTTACTGGAACATCTATTCTCCGGGCGCAATCCGTCGAGCCGTTCAGCCCCTACGGGCTCTTCTCCCCGTCGGTGGAGTCCTACCAGATGACCCGCTGCGGCAACCTCCTCCCTTCGCTCTACACCGGAGCGATGACCTTCTCCCTTCCCCTGATGACCTATTCCGACCCGGACTTCACGATCCCCGTCACCCTCGAGTACAGCTTCGACGGTTACAAGCCCGGCCAGCACTCCGGCTCCGTCGGCTACGGCTGGTACCTCGACTGCGGCGGTGTGATCACCCGCGAGGTCCGCGGGATCCCCGACGAGGGGGACCTGAACTACGGCAGGACCACCCTCTGCGTCTCTTACGGATGGCGCCAGGCCGGATCCTACCGGGACTCTCTGGGAACCTACCCCTGGAACATCTTCAGCATCCAGCGCCATCCCATGGACTACGTCCCCAATCACGAGTACGTGGGTTTGTTGGAGAACTATGATCCGTTTTCCGACACGCCCATGTACGCATCTCCGAACGGAGCCGGACAGGGATCCCGCATCTATGACACTGCTCCGGACATCTATCACTTCCGCTTCCTCGGACACAGCGGAGACTTCATGATGCTGTCCGACGGAACCGTTTGCGTCTACAACTCCGACATCCCCCACGGGGAACTCTCCGTCGCCTTCAGTCGACATTCAATTCCCTTCTCCAGCCGCACTTCCTCTCGATCGAGATCCGGCGGCGGCTGGAGCAGAATACATTCTGGCAAATTGTCGATCGATACCCAGATGGCATAAAATCGATCCGTTTTGAGTTCTCCTATCCCAATTTGCCCCGGGTTTCAGACAATGTCCACGAACTGTTCTCCGAGATGGCTAAAGAATTCGGTGCCAACTCGAAATATGAACTTAATGCGATCCAGGGCCAACGGCTGAATCTCAGTAGGGATAATAGTTTTCTAAATGGCTTAATCAAAGCATCCAGTGATAGTGGACATGAGATCAAGATGCTTCCATTTGGGGGCGCCCAATGGCAATCAACGGGAACCGACTCCGGCGTCACGACAGAGATGAGTCCTACCTTGTTCGAGGGGGATCATCAACTGTTCGATGATAGCTATGAAATGATCGCTCAAATAATGAATCCTTTCAAGTAATCCATCAGAACTCATCCAAAGGAAGGATGATTTCCTATAGGTGGGCAGAGAACTCTGCTCATGGGAGTCCAGTTTAGTAATTCTTGCTGAAATTCCTTATCTTGTCCCAGGTTGCTTGGTGTGCAAATAAGCCAAATCGCACACCGGGAGCTTGAAATAGTAATGTTTGGTGTGCAGATGAGATGGTTTTACACACGGATGACCATAGGGTTGTCCATCGGAATCTTGACTATGGCGCTCACGGCCTGCACCGGCCGGAAGGCGGCGACGGAGACCTTGCATGCGGCGGAGGCGGACGAGCGGGAATTCGGCTTCCTGCCGGACACCGACGAGGCTGGGCTGGAGGCTGCGGCGCAGTATTTCGAGGCCCGCGGGCCCGTGGAGCGGAGGATGGAGGCCTGGGATTACCTGGGTCGCGTCCAGGAAGGGAATGACGCCCTGCACCGGGCGGTGATCTCCTACGGAAAGGCGCTCGATGCCGCACGGGAGGCAGGGGACCCTGCCGCCCAGGGGCGTATCGGCCGTCGCCTGGCCCATGTCTATAACGCTTCCCGCGAATATGTCCCGGCTGCGCGCGAATTCTATTCTGCCTGGCTGGCGTACCGGCGTGCGGTGGAAAAGGCCGACCCGGAAGCGGAAGAATCGGCCGCCCTTCGTCACGACGAGCTCTCCACCCTGCTGGAATACGGCCAGGCCTGGTACAACCTCGACAACCTCGAGCAGGCCGAGAAGGTCTATAAAGCCGCCCTCTCCGAGGCGCATGCTGCCGGAGACACGCTGGTCGAGGCCGGGACGCTGCGCAGCTATGCCGCGCTCGCACTCCAGAAAGATACCCCTGACCCGGCTGCGGCCGTAGAAATGCTTTCGCGCGTGGCCGATGACCTGCATTATCCGCTTCAAAGTGCGGATCAGGGCGTGCTGGCGGGTGCGTATTCCCTGTTGGGGAAGTCCGCCGAGGCCCGAGCCCGCCTTCGCAGGGCCTTCGCCCAGTCGGAAACCCGCCCCGAACGCAGTCAGGCCTGGTTCCGCGCGTATCAGGTATCGTCCCAGGAGGGTAAGAGCGCCGATGCGCTAAAGGCGCTGGAGAAGGTTGTCGAATACGGCAACGATGCCGACCTTTCAGCCATGCGCTCCGCCGTCTCCCTGGCGCGGGAGGATTATCTGGATGCGCAGAACACCCTCGCCTCCGAACGCTTGCGGGCGTCCCGCTGGGGTTCCGCCGCCCTGATCCTGCTGCTGATCGCCGTGGCCAGCACGGCACTCTGGTATCTGCGGGCGCGTCGGGAGGAGATCCGACGCTTACACTCGGAGGCGGAGGAGTATATCGCCACCGCGGAGGAACTCCGCTCGCGTCTTTCTGATTCGGCCCGGGTTCTGAAAGGCACGGTGGCCGGAAAGAATGAAATCCTGGAGCGTCTCTGCGAGCAATACTATATTTACGGTGAGTCCTCTGACAAGTTGCCCTCGCGCCTGCTCAAGGAGGTGAAGACGGCCATTGCTGACCTGCGGGATGACCCCAAGACGATGGAGCGTTTCGAACGTGCGGTCAACACCGCGCACGATGGGGCCGTTGACAAGTTGCGCGCCCAGCTGCCGCGCTGCAAGGAGGAGGATGTCCGGATCTTCGTGCTGGCTGCCTCCGGCCTGAGCCGGACGGCGATGGCGACGATCCTGGAGAAGGAGAAAGGCGTCGTGAACAACCGCCTCTGGCGGCTCAAGGGCCGTATCGCGGATGCGGATCTGCCGGACAAGGAACTGCTTCTGACGTGCTTGGAAGGATGATTTTACATGCATTATGAAATATAGACTGATTCCTTTGGCGCTTGCTGCGCTGCTGGCCCTGGGCGCCTGCCAGAACGTGAAATATGCCGACCGTTACGGCTTCCTGCCGGGCAATGACGCCTTGGCCAACTCCGAGGCCTTCCAGCGCTGTCTGGACGGCGGCGGGCGCATCGTCGTTCGCAAGCCGGGGGAGTATGCGGTCTGCCGGACCCTGCTGCTCGACGGCGGGACGGATATGTCTTTTAAAGACGGTGTAGTGCTTTGCAAGGCCCTTGGGCCGGACAGTGTAGGCGCCTGTTTCGTCTTTCTCAACCGGGGTGCGCTGACGCGCGAATACGACGAAGATATCCATATCCAGGGTTTGCACATCCGCTGCAACGGTCTGGACCGCGGGCAGGACATCCCCGCGATCGTGGGCATGAATTGCCATGTCGGGTTCTTCTATGTCAAGCATCTTCGGATTGATGACTTCACGATGCTCGACCTGCCGTCGCACGACTTCGCCATCCAGATCTGCACCTTCGAGGACGCCGTGGTGGAGAATGTACACATCGAGGGGATGAAGGATGCCGTGCATTTCGGGCCCGGGAAGGGATTTGCCGTGCGGCACGGGGTCTTCAAGACCTACGACGACCCGATTGCGCTCAACGCCCACGATTATACGACCAGCAATCCCGAACTGGGCTGGATCGAGGACGGCGTGATCGAGGATTGCGTCGACCTGGATGATCCGGAGCACGGAACGACCGGCTTTTTCGCCCGCATCCTGGCGGGCGGCTGGCGTGACTGGGAGGAGGGGATGGACATCCAGTCTTCGGGCGACGCCGTCGTTTCGGAGGGGAGGATCTACCGGTCCAACGGGCCGAAGGTGAAGGTCAACTATACTTCCACGGTGCGTCCGACGCATCTTTCGGGGACCGTAGTCTATCCGGACGGGATCACTTGGACGATGTCCCAGGACCGGAACATCTGCCACAGTTGCGGCGTACGCAATGTCGTCTTCCGGGACATCCGGCTGGCGAAAAAGCGCCCGGTGGCCCTGTGCCTGCATTTCGACCACGACCAGTATTCGCGGAGCTACTACCCGTATGCGGAAATTCCGGTGCAGAGCAACATTGTCTTCGAGCGGGTGTCGGTGGAGAATGAGATTCCCTGCCTGATCCAGAGCCGCACGCCCGTGGACAGTGTCATCGTGCGGGATTCAAAGATCGGCAGCAGTCAGATCCGGATGCTGAACGCCATCGACGCGCCGGGAATGCAGTATGATACGACCCTTGTGCGCCTGGAGAGGGTGGTGGCGGACGATCCTGCGACAGCTGTTTATGCGGCGCAGGGTCGGCCGGTGAAAACAATCGCAATTGATTAGTAATCAACCAGTTGCGATTTGCGAGATTTCAGGCGGACTTCCGGGTGTCCCAACATGTTGATTTTCAATAAGATACAAATTCGTCGCGAGATTTAATAAAGGCTTGGAAATTTGGAGACCGGCCATCGGGGGGCGTACCTTTGCAGAAACCAAAACAAACTGCATTATGGAAACGAAGAAATCCCCCAAAGCCTCGCTGGAGAACAAGCGCGTTCTCTTTGCGGAAGTCGGAATGATTCTCGCCCTGCTCGCCGTGCTGGGCGCCTTCTCTTATTCAACCCGGGAACACAGCGTAGCGTCTCTCACTCCGGATTTACAGGTGGATGATGTGGTCGAAATCGTCCCGATCACCATGGAAACACCCCCGCCTCCGCCGTCCGTCTCGCTGCCGGTCCTTTCCGACCAGATCGAGATCGTTGAGGACGAGATCCAGGTGGAGGACTTCTTCTCGATCGAGGATACGAAGGTCGAGTTTGAAATCCGGGATTACATAGAAGAGGTCAAAGAAGAGGAGATCGTGGAAGAAACCATCGATTTCGTCCGGGTAGAGGAAAAGCCGCGTTTCAACAACGGCGACGCCAACACCTTCAGCCGCTGGGTTGCCGAACACCTGGTCTATCCCGAGATAGCCAAGGAAAACGGGGTCCAGGGCCGCGTGATCCTGCAATTCACGATTCTCCGGGACGGTACGCTTGGCAACGTGAAACTGCTGCGTGGCGTGGACGGGGCGCTGGACAAGGAAGCCATGCGGGTCGTCTCACAGTCTCCCAAATGGGAACCCGGCCGCCAGCGCGACCGCGCCGTCAACGTCACCTACACCTTCCCTGTCATCTTCCAGCTGCGCTGACTGCACTGGCAAAGGGCTCAGCGGTATACGAAATGGCAGAGTGCGTCGCGGTGCTCTTCTTCGATATGGGTCCAATCCACGGGTTTGGGTTCTCCTTCCTCCAACGGCTTGGGGAAGAAGAACTCATACTGGTGGAGTCGGGCGGTTGCCTCCTTCTCCCCCAGATCCATCAGGACATAGCCGATGTCGCCCCAGTGGCCGGTCGACGGTATGCACAGGGTGCGCAGTACGGTCCGGTCCCGATAGTTCTGATGGACCCAACCGGGACGCCAGACATGGTTGTGGCCGTAGATGTATCCGCAACAAGTCGGACTCTCCATCAAGATTTTCTTGATCCCGATTTCTTCCAGCGGATGATGTGACATCACAAAAACGGGTTTCTGATAAGCGGCGAGACGCTCCTTCAGCCACTCCACCTGAGCCTCGTTCAAAGCGCCCGGCGTGATCCACGTGTCTGGGTCGGGACTGGCTTGGAGTGTATCCAGGGCGATGAAATCGGCATGAGGAGTCTCAACGATGAAGACGTGTCGGTCCGCCATCTGAGACCGGGCGGCATAGCTCGGGAAGGCTTCCGCGAAATGATCCCGGCGGTCGTGATTACCCATCGCCATCGTCAACTGGATTCCGGCGGCCTCCAGGGGAGCGATGATCTCTTTGAGCCGGGCGTATTCTTCTTTTCTGCCGGTCAGATAGGCCAGGTCTCCCAGGGCGATTACGTTGCGGGGAAGCGGATCGAGCGTGAGGATGTCGGCGATGGTCCGTTCCAGCCGTGCCGGCTGGTAACCCGGCGGATTGACGTGGAGATCGGAAATGAAACAGACCAGGTTGTCATCGAAACGCGGGGCCCCGCCACGGCGTCTTTTGCGGCCTTTTGCGGCCCTGTCGGCCAGGAGGGCGGCTCCGTGCGCATCAAGGAAACAACCTTCCAGGCCCAGGAGGGCCAGGCTGGAGAGGAAAGTTCTTCTATCCATAGTATTGTGTTTTATAGCAATGCGGCGATGGTGTCGTAGTACTGTTTGCTGACCGGGATGGAGGGGAGATCCGGGACGTCCAGGTCAGCGAAAATGAAGCCTTCCTTGTCCTTCCACAGGACCTTCACATGGGCGGGATTGATGAAGTAGGAACGCTGGCAGCGCACCAGGACCTGGGCCGGCGCCGACTCCGCCAGACTCTTCATCGATCCGCGAAGCGTGTATTCCCTGACGCGGTCTGCGCTCAGGTAGTGGATCTTCAAGTAATTAAACTCCGACTTGACATAAAGGACCGACGAGGGTGCGATGGTGAGCTTCAGGCGCTTGTGTTCATCATAAAAGCGCACGAGGTTTTTCTCCGGCAGCAGGTCTTTGTTGCGCAGGTCTTCGTTGCGGTTGCTGATGATCTGCTGCATCACCAGGAACACATAAGGGAAGACCAGCGACATGGAGGTAAAGACGAAACAACTTGCCAGGATTCCGAAATAATTGTTCCCTTCATGCCGGAACAGGCTGGTATACAGCGCCATAAATGCAGATGCGACAAGCACCTCCCCAAAGCACCACAAGGTGTATTGCCACCAGTGAAGTGTGAATTCCTTATCCAGGAAATAGAAGATCGTGCGGCTGAGAATGAGCCATACCAGCAGGATGCAGGAAAGCATCACGATGTGCACGCCCGGGGTAAAACCGCCGAATGAATAATACTCCTGGATATGGAAAGGATCATAGAGCATGCAGAATGCAAAAAAGAAGAAAGGCAGCACGATCATGTAGATGACCTGCGCCGAAAAACTCTTTGAAAGTCGCAAAACCGATCCCATAATTGCCAATTTTAGTCCCCGAAAACGGTGGGACAAAATCCGAAACGCCCGGATTTCATCCCAAAAATAATGGGATTTTCCCGCCAAAACAAGATTTTGCGTCTTTTTTATCCCTAAATCTCCGCTTTCTTTTCCGACCTGTCCGGCATGCGATACTTTTGCACTGCATCAAAACAGGAAAAGCTATGAGACATTTTCTTTCTTATTTCGAAGAGGTGACGCTTGCCAAGTGGGAGCGTCCCGCACTCAGCGATTACAAAGGAAGCGACTATAGCTACGCGCAAGTCGCCACCGAATTGAAGAAGCTCCATCTTGCATTTCAGAGCCTGGGCCTGAAGCCCGGGGACAAAATAGCCTTCTGCGGCCAGAATTCCGCCCGATGGGCGATGGCTTTCTTGGCTACTGCTACTTATCACGCCGTTACGGTCCCTATCCTTTACGACTTCACTCCCGACGCTGTCCAGCGTCTCACCGATCATTCGGAAAGTGTGGTTCTCTTCACTGACGAGCGGGTATTCTCCCACCTCAACCCTCTCGAATCGACGCATCTGAAAGCCGTCGTCAGCCTGAGGAACTACACCTGTCTCTGGGCCCGTGAACCCCGATTCGCCCAGGCCTTTACGGAGGCCGGGGCGGAATTCTGCCGCTTTTTCCCCGATGGGCTGAAACGGTCTGACATCCATTATGAAGGCTCGATGGACGATTTGGCCATCATCAACTACACCTCCGGCACCATCGGCAACCCGAAAGGCGTGATGCTGAACGGCCGGAGCCTCAGCGCCAATGTCAATTACGCCCTGGAAAACATCCGGGTCACCGACAAAGACACTTCGCTATCCATGCTGCCGATGGCCCACATGTTCGGCCTGACCTTCGAGTTCCTGTATCCCTTGTGCGGCGGCAGCCACGTCTGGTTCCTGGGCAAGACGCCCAGCCCTTCTACGCTGATGGCTGCTTTCGCGGATATCAAGCCGTATATCCTGATCACCGTTCCCCTGGTGATGGAAAAGATTGTCAAAGGCAAGATCCTGCCTGTATTGGACAAGCCGGTCATGCGGGTACTGACCCGCATTCCGGGCATCAGTCATCTCTTGTACCGCGTGATGCGCGGCAAGCTGATGGCGGCTTTCGGCGGGAACGTCCGCGAGATCCCGATGGGCGGCG
>CAMJHJ010000050.1 GCA_946405485.1 uncultured Bacteroidales bacterium
TCGACGGCCCGGACGCGGATGCCGCCGAGAAAGCCATCGAGCGCTACACCGCCCGCCGCGGCCACACGCCCAAGGTCATCCTGGTCCCGGGCGTCGGACTGCTCTCCGTCGGCGACAACGCCGCTGGGGCCCGCACCGTGCGGGACGTCTTCCTCGACAGCGTCAAGGTCGCCTGGTACGCCGGCAGTTTCGGCGGGGCGCATCCGATGAACCGCCGCCAGATCGCTTTCATCGACAACTGGGAGGTTGAAAACTACCGCCGCAAAGTCTCTTCCGCCGCCCGCAAGGGACGCGTGGAGGGCAAGACCATCATCGTGACGGGCGCCGCCCAGGGCTTCGGCGAAGGTATCGCCCGCGAACTGATCCGGGAAGGCGCCAACATCGTAGTGGCCGACCTCAATGAAGTGACCGGCGAGAAGACTGCGGCCGCTTTCAACGCGCTTTGCGGCAGCAACCGGGCCATCTTCTTCAAAACCAATGTCGCCGACCTCGACAGCGTCAAGGCGCTTGTGCGCGAGACAGTCCTGCAGTTCGGCGCGCTGGACTGCTTCGTCTCCAACGCGGGCGTGGCCCGTGCCGGAGATCTTGAGACCCTCACCCCCGAGACCTTTGAATTTGTTACTAAAATCAACTACCACGCCTTCTTCTATTGCTCCAAGGTGGCGAGCCACGTGATGAAAGTCCAGACCGCGCGCGACCCGGAGTATTTCGCCGACATCATCCAGGTCAATTCCAAGAGCGGCCTGGTCGGCTCAAAGGCCAACTATGCCTATGCGGGCAGTAAGTTCGGCGGCATCGGACTGACCCAGTCCTTCGCCCTGGAGCTGGCTCCGTTCCGCATCAAGGTCAATGCCATCTGCCCCGGCAACTATCTCGACGGTCCGCTTTGGAGCGACCCGGAAAAGGGACTGTTCATCCAATACCTGAACGCGGGCAAGGTGCCCGGAGCGAAAACGGTCGCCGACGTGCGGGAATACTACCTCTCGAAGGTGCCCATGCGCAAGGGCTGCAACCCGGAAGATGTCTGCAAGGCGATCTTGTACGCCATCGACCAGACGGGCGAGACGGGACAGGCCATCCCCATCACCGGAGGCCAGGTCATGTTAGCGTAAATTATTGACAATCAGAATATGAAAACCAAAGCGGTACGCCTTTACGGCACATGCGACCTGCGGCTCGAAGAGTTCGAGCTGCCCCAGATCAAAGAGGATGAGATCCTCGCGAAAGTGGTGAGCGACAGCATCTGCATGTCCTCCTACAAGTCTTCCCACCAGGGAGCCGCCCACAAGCGGGTCCCGGACGACGTGGCCGAAAATCCGACCATCATCGGGCACGAATTCGCCGGCGAGATCGTCGAAGTCGGGCCCAAGTGGGCCGGGCAGTTCAAGCCCGGTGACAAGTTCTCCATCCAGCCCGCCCTCAACTATCCGGACGCTCCGGTCGGCGTGCTTTCCGCCCCCGGCTATTCCTACAAGTACATCGGCGGAGACGCGACCTACGTGGTCATTCCCGCGGAAGTGATGGAAATGGGATGCCTGCTGCCGTTCAAGGGCGAAGGCTTCTACCCTGCCTCGCTGAGCGAGCCGCTGAGCTGCGTAATCGGAGCGATGCACGCCTGCTACCACACCACCCCCGGTTCTTATGTCCACAAGATGGAGATCAAGGATGGCGGACGCCTGGCCCTGCTGGCCGGTGTGGGCCCGATGGGTCTGGCGATGATCAATTACGTGCTGCACCGCGAGGACCGGCATCCGTCCCTCTTCGTCGTGACGGATATCGACCAGGCGCGCCTGGACCGTGCCGCACGGCTGTACACCGTTGAATTCGCCGCATCCCGCGGCATCGAGTTGCACTATGTCAACACGATGGTGGACAATCCCGTCGAATTGCTGAGGGGCATCTCCGGCGGTGAAGGATACGACGAGGTCGTCGTGATGGCGCCGGTGCCGGCCGTCATCGAGCAGGCTGACGCGATCCTGGCGTTCGACGGCTGTCTCAACTTCTTCTCAGGTCCCGGCAAGCCGGACTTCAAGGCTCCGCTCAACTTCTACAACGTCCACTATGCATCCACGCATATCGTGGGCACCAGCGGCGGCAACACCGACGATATGAAAGAAGCGCTTGACCTGATGGGCAAGGGTATGGATCCCGCCGGCCTGGTGACGCATATCGGCGGTCTCAACGCCGTGATCGAGACGACCCTCAACCTGCCTTCGATCCCTGGTGGCAAGAAGTTGATTTACACACATATAGAAATGCCTCTGACCGCGATTGCAGACTTCGGAAAGATCGGAAAGCCCGTCTATGACGAGCTGGACCGCATCTGCAAGGCGCACCAGGGACTCTGGAGCGTGGAGGCAGAGAAGTATCTGCTCGCGCACGCGGCTGAGCTGTAAGCTTTCCGATGGCTGCGCAAGCGCATTGGGCACTGGTGACGGGAGGGAGTTCGGGCATAGGCCTGGCTTTCTCCCGTCAACTGGCGTCTGAGGGGTATTCGCTGCTGCTGGTCGGAAACAAGGCGGACGAACTGGCGGAAGCGGTGAAAGAGCTGCCCGTTCCGGTAGAGACGTTCTGCCTGGACTTGGCGGAGAATGGAGCCGCTGCGCGCGTACTCGCCTGGTGCGACAGCCTGGGACAGTTCCCGGACCTGCTGGTCAACAACGCGGGCATGTTTTTCATGGAATATCTGGAACCGGCCACCAATCTGGGGAAAGCGCGGACGATGATGCGGCTTCATGTCGAGGCCGTCACGGAACTGAGCGTCCTTTTCGGAGCCAGGATGAAGGAACGGGGCAGCGGCCAGATCCTCAACATCTCTTCCATGACCGCCCGCATCCCCGCCCCAGGGATTGCCGTCTATTCCGCTTCTAAAGCCTATGTCAAGAGCTTCAGCCGGAGTCTCTCTTATGAACTCCGGCCATTTGGCGTGACCGTCACGGCCGTCTGCCCGGCTGCCGTGGATACCGGACTGTATCCGCTTGGTGACAGTCTGAGGAAGTTTCTGCGACGTATCGGGATTCTCCGCAGCCCGGAGTGGCTTGCCCGCCGCTCCCTGAAGGCTCTCCGCCGGGGACGGCGATGCATCAGCCCTGGATTCACAAACTTCCTGCTTCCCCCGCTCATCAGCCTTCTCCCGTCCCGTCTCATCGACCGCCTGGGGCTCAAATGGATCAAACGTTAAAACCATGAGAATCAGAACATTCCTTTCCGTCATACTCGGAACAGCTTTCTTGTTCTGCTCTTGTTCCATCGCCCGGCAGCCGATCCGGGGCGTCATCATCACGGGACAGAACAACCACAACTGGCCGGTCAGTTCCGAAGCGCTCCGGCTGACCCTCGAGGGTTCCGGGCTCTTTGCGATGGACATGGCGGTCTCCCCTGCCGCCGGCGCTCCCATGGACAGCTTCCGTGTCGATTTCAGCCGGTATTCCCTGGTCGTGCTGGACTACAACGGCGATCCCTGGCCCGAAACGATGCGCCGGGCCTTCCTCGAGTACGTGGACGCGGGCGGCGGAGTCATCATCTATCATGCAGCGGACAACGCCTTCCCGGAATGGGAAGCGTTCAACCGCATCATCGCACTCGGCGGCTGGGGCGGCCGAAATGAGAAGTCGGGGCCCTATCAGTATTGGAAGGAGGACGGGCTGACACGGGACGACGCTCCCGGCACCGGCGGCTCTCACGGCGCCCAGCACGAATATGTGCTGCAACTCCGGCGCGGTGCCGGCCATCCGGTCGCCAAGGGGTTACCGGCCCGGTGGAAACACGCGAAAGATGAGCTGTATGACCGGATGCGCGGCCCCGGTGAGATCGGAGACCTTTTATACACCGCCTACGCAGATCCGTCCTTGCGCGGGTCAGGCCGCGAGGAACCGCTGATCTTTACGGTCCGTTACGGAAAAGCAAGGATCTTCCATATGATGCTGGGACATGCCGGCCCCACTCTCGAAGATAATCCTGCGATGCAATGCGCGGGGTTCCAAACCTTGCTGCTGAGAGCCGCAGAATGGTGCGCCCGCGGCCGCGTCACCCAGCCGGTTCCGGCCGATTTCCCCACTGCCGAACGCGTATCCCTGCGTCCGGAGTATCGATAAACGGCTGATTCCTATAAGGATTACTCCCCTACGTGGAAAGCGACGCGCAGGTCCTCGACCTCAGCGTCCGTAATCGGATGAAGCTTGCCCACCGGTGCAGCGAGGATCAGGGACTTGGCACTGAATTCCGCGACCTCCAGCCGGTCGAAAGCGTTGATCAGCGAATCCGAAGCGACGATGACGGAATCGTTGGACAGCATCGCGCAAGGCCGGGTGCGGAAGACTTCCGCCACCTCGTTGACCTGCGTGAAATGGGCCCCGAAGGGGAATTTCGGCACGTCCTGCAAGAAGATCCAGCTCTCAGGAATGGTACGCACGTCGAACTTGGCATTCGTGGTGCAGAAACCCATCAGCGAAGGGCACTGCGTCATGATGATGGCGTTGACCTTCGGATTCTTCCGGTAGATCTCGTGATGCAGGGCCACGGCGTGGCTCGGGGTCTTGCCCGCTTCGGCCATTCCGTCCTTGACCTGGACGATATCTTCCTCGTCCATATCCCAGCGGCGTACGCCGGTCGGAGTGATCAGGAAGTCATTCCCCCTCCAGCGCATCGACACGGTGCCGTAGGAGCTGCTCATCAGTTTCTGGTCGCAGGCCCGGCGGACGATGCGGCAGATTTCGGTACGGATGGCGCGCTCATCCGAGGGGTGCGAGACATTCATATAGTGCTCCACGCTGGCGGACAGTTGGTTCTCATGGAACTGCAGCTGCTCTTCCGTCAGGAAATGGGGCTTACCCAAAGTGTTGGCATTCAGGAGCGTACGGGCGCAGAGCTCCAGGGTCTCGAAACGCTGGTATGCATCCGCGATGTCTTCGCCCATCAGGACGACGCCGTGGTTCTCCATGATGACCGCCTTGTACTCGGGGTTCTTGCGGAATTCGGCGGCGATCTTCTCACCCAGCGCCTCGCTGCCGGGAACATCGTAGGGGGCGAATCCGATCGGACCGCAGACATTGCGGGCCTGAGGCAGGATGCTCGTGTCCGGAATCTTATGGACGATGGAGAAGGTCACCAGTCCCGGAGGATGGGCGTGGATGACGGAATGGAGCCGGGGGCGCATCTTGTAGAGGGCCCGGTGGAAAGGATATTCGGAAGAGGGGCGGTGGGGGCCGACGATGGTGCCGTCGGCCTTGACGCACATGATGTCGGCGGGGGTCAGCGAACCCTTGTCGATACCCGCAGGCGTAATCCACATGTCTCCGTTATCGTCCATGATGGACAGGTTGCCACCGGAGGTGGTCGTCATGCCGCTGCGGTAGATGCGGCCGATGATCAAGGCGATCTGCTCGGCGGGATGCATCATTTTCGTGTTCAACTGCTTCATTTTTAATTCGACTTTAAAACGCCGGCAAAGGTACAAAAAATTGTTAAATTTGCAGAGAGTATGCGCTATCTGACCAATCCCTGCACCGACCCGCACCGGAACATGGCCTTCGACGAGTTCTGCCTGGAGCGACTGCCCCTGGACGAACCTGTTTTCTATCTTTGGCGCAACCGTCCCTCCGTCATCATCGGACTCAACCAGAACGCCTATGGCGAAGTCAACCTTCCCTTCCTGGAGGAGAAAGGCATCGTCCTGGCGCGGCGGGTCACGGGCGGCGGAGCGGTCTATCACGATTTGCAGAACCTCAACTATACGATCGTAGGCCGCTCTGCCGACCTGGAACGCGACTATCCCGGCTATCTCCGTTATTTCTGCGATGCCCTCCGGCGACTCGGCGTCCCGGCAGAGTTGAGCGGGCGCAACGACATCCTGGTGGACGGGCGCAAGGTTTCGGGCTACGCAAAGCGTGTCTGGCATGACCGGCTGATGGTCCACGGGACCCTGCTCTACGACGTGGATCTGGAAACCCTGACCTGCGCCCTCAGCGTCCCCGGCAGCAAGATGGAGGCCTCCGGTATCGCCTCCGTCCACAGCCGCGTCGCCAACCTGCGGAACCTTCTCCCTCAGTTCCATGACCTCGACGCCCTCCAGGCCGCGCTACAGGAGATCCTCGCCGGGGACGACGGCGAGACCGTCCTCAGCGAAGGACAGCAAGCCGAGATCGACCGCATCGCCCGGGAGAAATTCGCGACCCGCGAATGGAACCTCGGCCGATCCCCGCAGACTAGCTTCCAGCGCAGTGCAAAATACCCCTGCGGCACCATCGAGGCCCGTTTCACCGTCACGCGCGGCGTCCTGACCGAGTTGCAATTCGGAGGCGACTTCCTGGGCGACCGTCCGGCGGAAGAGCTGGCCGCATCACTGAGCGGCTGCCAATATGATCCGGATACGGTCCGCGGACGCATCGAAACCGCCGGTCCCGCCCGCTATTTCGACGGTATGGACGCCGTCACCCTCACCGACTTAATATGCCACTATTGATTCATATGAAAAAGATCATCCTCCCCTTGACCCTTGCTGCGATCTGCGCCTGCAACACCGAAAAAACCGGTACCAACCCCTTCTATGACGCTTTCAACGCCGCCCTGTTCGACGGTGTCGACGGCGAAGAATTAAAGACCCAGTATGAAGCCGCCCGCGGCGAATGGGATGCCGCCCTGGCCTTCCTGCAGCGCCCCGACCTCATGGACCTGCCCCTCGGCCGCCATGAGCTCACGGAGACGGGCACCTATGCCAACATCCAGGAGTACGACACCGACCCGTCGGTCCAGGGCAAATACGAAGCCCATCGCGCCTATATCGACATCCAGGTCGTCCTCTCCGGCGAGGAAATCATCTATGTGTGCGACCTGGCGGACGGACGTGAGATTTCGATGCCCTATGATGCCGGCAAGGATTGCGAGTTCTTCTTCCACGCCGTCAAGGCCCGGGAAGTCAAGGTCTCCCCGGAATGTTACGTCATCCTCTTCCCCAACGACGGCCACATGCCCGGCCGCCCGGTGGACGGGAAGCCTTGCCACGTGCGCAAGATCGTCGTCAAAGTCCCTTATGTAAACCATGGATAAGGTCAAGAAAGTCCTTTTCATCCACGGCCTGGCCTCATCGGGCGCCTATAAGACGGCGAACACGCTCCGGACACTACTCCGCCCTTGCGTGGTCGTCGCTCCCGACGTGCCCATCGAGCCCGGGGCGGCCCTGTCCATGCTGCGGGACATCTGCAGGACGGAATGCCCGGACCTGGTCGTGGGGCTTTCACTGGGAGGGTTCTGGGCTCTTCAGCTACGGGGATTCCGCAAGATCCTGATCAATCCGGACCTACACCCGAGCCGCTTGCTCAGGACCAAGATCGGAGAGATGAAGTATCTGTCGCCCCGGCAGGACGGCGCCCTCTCCTTCGAGATCACGGAACAGATCTGTGAAGGATATGAGGCGTTGGAGGCCGTCGAATTCAAGGACTTGGATGCGGATGAAATCGCGCTCACGGACGGTCTCTTCGCGTCCGACGACGAGATGGTCCACTGCGGTCCCGAATTCGCGGAACGATATCCCGGCCGGGCGCACCCCTATCCCGGCACACATCTGCCGACCTTCCCCCAGATCCGGCAATACCTGCTCCCGCTGGTCGACCGTACCTGAGGCGTCATCCGGCTGAAAGGAATCAGAAAGCTTGGGAATGATAGCGTGCGGCGAGCTCACCGTAGGAGTAGAGACTCGTCTTCGTACGCCATATATTGGGCAGCGGGAAGGTCTTCTCTGCCGCGACGGCCCGGATCCGGTCCAGGCTTCCGGCTCCCGGCGAACGCCACAGGGTCCCGTGGTTGTAGGCCGTTGCGGCCAGGTAAGCCTGCTCCGTCCTCGGAAGCGTCTCCAGACCGGCCTGAAGCACCTGTCCGTCCTTATCCAGCGAACCATAATCCAGATACAGCATCCGGAGATAGACGGCCAGATAGACACATTGGCCCTCCTCACTCTTCAGGCGGTCGAAACGGGCCTGACGGGCTTCCACGCTATCGGCCGTATCGTAAATGAGGCCGTATTTCTGCCCCAGGCCGCTGCGCATCCAGCGTTTCTCCAGATCCTCCACGAATGAGGGCTTCATCTGGAAACGACCGATACTGTAGTCGCAACCCGTGATGCCGTCCTCGGGATAAGACGCTTCCAGGGCGGAAGTCTCAAAGCTGTCCTGGATCCAGTTGTAACGGACCAGTTCGGGGAAGATGACCGCCTCCGCGACATCGGCCGGAATGTCGAATCCCGACCAGATCGCATGCCAGGCATCCCGGTGCGACTGCGCATACCGGGTGGCGAACTTCCAGTTTTCCCGCCGGTTGACGGGAATCTCGCCGGTGCTGCAAGAAGAAAGCGCCGACAAGAGCAAAACCGCTATCGCTATAAACCTGATCCGCACGATACGATCCGTTTTGGAGACATCCGTATTCACAAATTTAGCCAGAATGCCCAAGAAAAGCAAAAAACAAACTATATTTGAGTGATGAAAAGACTTGTAGCCACCTTCCTTCCGGCGATGCTGACCGCCCTTCTCGTGAGTTCCTGCCTGATGAAGAGCGGGGATGGCAGCGCCCTCACGACCTTCCAGATGCCCATGACCGACGAGCAGGGCCTGGACATGCTGGAGCTTCCGGATTTCACCCCCGAAGACCTCGTCATCCGGCACGACGGTTTCGTGCTCTCATACGATGCCGCCGCTAAGATCCCGAAATGGGTCGCCTATGAGCTGACCGCCGAAGAGACCAACGGCGAAGCGGAACGGGACGAGCTCATCTTCAAGATGGATCCGTCCTACAACCGCACCCAGGCGATGCGCGAGGACTATTACGATTCCGGCTGGACCAAGGGACACATGGCCTGCGCCGGCGACTTCAAATGGGACAGCGATGCGATGGAAGAGACCTTCTACCTGACCAACATCTGCCCCCAGGACGAGGAACTAAACAAAGGAGACTGGAATTACCTGGAGCGTCAGTGCCGCAACTGGGCGCGGAAATATGGCATGGTATGGATCGTCTGCGGACCTGTCATCGGGAAGAACCGCTACGGGACCATCGGAGAGCGGGGAGTCGTCGTCCCCGACGGCTTTTTCAAGGCCGTGCTGGCCCCCGGGCGGAACGGATACCAGTCCATCGCCTTCGTGATGGGCAACGACGCCAAACGCTACTATCTGGACAAATGCTCGATGAGCGTCAACGAGCTTGAGAAACGGCTCGGCTTCGACTTCTTTACGGCCTTGCCGGACGATGTGGAAGAATCGGTCGAAAACCAATACCGCCCCTCTGACTGGGGCATCCGTGTCAAATAACAGCGAGTATGATTTACCTGATTATCGCCATCGTATTCGGATCCCTGTTTTCCGTGATGCTCAAACTCTGCCATCGCTGGCAGATCGACTCGCAGCAGGTGATTTTCTTCAATTATTTCTTCGCATTCCTGATCACCCTTGCACCCCTGCTGTTCCGGATGGCGGGTCCCGCCGCCGTGCCGGTCCAGGATTATATCTTGAAGCCGAATTCCGTATGGGCCTGTGTGCTGCAGGGCATCCTGTTCCTGGCCGGATTCTCCATCATGGACCTTTGCACCCGGCACTGCGGCGTCGCGTTGACGACGGCGGCAGCCCGGGCATCCCTGATCCTGCCGGTGCTGTTGAGCTGGATGCTGCTTTCCCAGCCGGCCCCTTCCTGGCTCGCGGTCGGGCTGATCCTGCTGTCGATGGCCCTCATCGTGCTGCCCGCTGAAGACGACGAACCGGCCTCGGCCGGGGTCTCCGCCAAGGCTCGTCGCACCAGGGCCGCCCTGGCGCTGGTGGCGGTCTTCATCGCTTTCGGCCTTTCGGATTTCACGCTCAAATTGGCCCAGCATTCCGTCGAGACGGTAAGCGCGCACGACGCGGTCCTGGAAGGCCGGCAGATGGATGCGCTGACCTGCACCATCTTCCTGATGGCTTCCGCCGTGGGACTGGGAGTCTGCCTGGTAACGGGTTCTTTCCGCAAAAACAAAGTCGGCTGGCGCAGCATGGCGGCCGGCCTGGCCCTGGGCCTGATCAACATCGGCTGCACATCCTGTGCGCTCAAGGCCCTCCGTGTCCTGGCTACGGGCACCTTCTATCCGATCTACAACATCGGCATCGTCATCCTGGCCACGCTCATCGGCGTGCTGTTCTTCAAGGAAAAACTCAAGTGGCTGCAAGTCGCCGGCCTGGTCCTTGCCATCGCGGCGATCGCCCTGGCCTTCTAAACCATCGGCCTATAGCGAGACACTCTGTACAAGAGGAGTGTTGTCAGAGGACGGACCGGCCTGGATAATGAATTCACCCGGTTCGATGACTTCCTTCATCTCCAAGTCATAGAGCGAAAAAGCCTCCGGGCCCAGTTCCAGTTCCACGGTCCGGCTCTCCCCCGCTTTCAGGAAAACCCGCTCAAAGGCCCGGAGTTGCCTGCACGGGCGCACGGTCGAGGCCACCGGATCGGTGACATAAACCTGCACCACTTCGTCGCCGTCCATCCGGCCGGTATTGGTCACGCCGACCTTCACCCGCACGTGATTCTTTCCGACGACCTCGCAGACCAGGCTGTCATACGAGAACTCCGTGTAACTCAAGCCGTAGCCGAAACTGTACAAGGGCGCGGCCGGTCCTTCCACATAATTGCCGGGAACCGGGAATGGCTGGTTGTAATAGACCGGTAGCTGGCCAGCCGTACGAGGCACGGAAACCGGCAGCCGGCCGGCCGGATTGTAGTCTCCATACAAGACGTCGGCGATCGCCTCGCCGCCCGCCTGGCCCGGATAGAACTGCGTCAAGACGGCATCGGCATGATCCTTAGCCCAGCGTTTGTCCAGCGGACGCCCTTCGATATAGACGACCACCATCGGCGTGCCGGTGGCTTCGATCGCCTTGAGAAGATCCAGTTGCGAACCCAGCAGGTCGAGGGAGCAACGGTCATAACCCTCTCCGCATTCCATGTCGCTGGCCGTCCCCTGTCCGACCGCGGCGGCACCGGTTTCCTGGAAAAGGGTGTTGAAATCGCGGGCGCTGGAACCACCTACGAACACGATGGCCACATTGGAAATCTTGGCCGCCATCACCGCCTCGGCGAAATTCTGTCCCTTCGTGTCCCGGATCGGACAGCCTTTCGCGTAATGCACCTGTTTCGCCCCGATCTTGGCGATGATGCCCTCCAGGGGCGTGGTAACATATTCTTCCCGCTGGGGCGCGGTATAATCGCCCAACTGGTTATACATCTCGTCGGCATTGGGACCAATCACGGCCACATGGTCCGTCCGCGACAAAGGCAGGATGCCGTTGTTCTCCAGCAGTACCACGCCTTCGCGGGCAGCTTGAAGGGCCGTCTCACAATGGGACTCGCTGCGCACTACCGACGCAGCGGCCGGATCGGCGTATGGATTCTCGAAGAGACCAAGCCGGAACTTCAACTCCAGCACGCGGAGCACGGCATCATCCAGGGCCTTGCGGCTGATTCTCCCCGAGTCAAGGCCGTCCTTCATAGCCGCGAAACACTTGGCACCCAGATCCACGTCCACGCCCGCCTCCAAAGCCATCTTTCCGGCTTCGGCGGCATCGGCGGCGACATGATGCGTCTGATACAGGCCGTCGATGCTGAACAAGTCTGAAACGACGAAACCGTCGAAGCCCCATTCCCCACGCAGCACGCCGTTCAGCAGATTCCCGTTGGAAGTGCTCGGAATGCCGTCGATGGAGTTGTAGGAAGTCATGACGGACAGGGCGCCCGCATCGATCCCCGCCTTGAAGGTGGGAAGGATGTTTTCGTACAGGTCGCGCGGTCCGATGACCGAAGGATTGCCGTTATGGCCGCCCGAAGGCACGCCATAGGCCACGAAATGCTTGAGCGTCGGGACGACACCCTTGTCCCAGCCGTTGTGCAGCGGCGACATGCCCCGCACAAGGCCGGCCGACATGATGGAAGTCAGGCAGGGATCTTCCCCGTAAGTCTCTTCCACGCGGGACCAGCGCGGCTCACGCGCCAGGTCGATGACCGGCCCGTAGGCGATATAGGCGCCGACCGCCCGGAGTTCCTCAGCCACCGTGCGTCCGACCTGCTCCATCAAGGCCGGATCCCAGGTCGAAGCCAGCGCGATGCCCGTGGGGAAAACCGTCGTGCCCAGGGCCATATGGCCGTGGGGCGCTTCTTCCGCCAGCAAAATGGGAATCCCGAGCCGCGTCGAATCCACGGCATAACGCTGCAGGGCATTGATCGCCGAAATCGCAGCCGGGGTGTCCAGGCCGTTCTCGAAGGTCTTGCGCGTCCAAGGATCGGCGCGGAAAAAGCCCCAGAGCATCCCGCCGTGCTGATTCTTGATGAAATCGACGTAGGCCTCACTGTAGGTAGCCTCGGTCGGCGAAGTCTTTTCAAACATCGGCCAGCCATACGGACAGAGGAGCTGCCCGATCTTTTCCTCCGTCGTCATCCGTGAAAGCAGGTCTGCGGCTCTCTTTTCCGGGGAAAGCCCGGCGTTGTGGTAATCATTATGCCCGACGCACCCGAACAGCAGGACCGCCGCGGATGCGAGGACGAGGATACGTCCGACTCTCATATTCAATTACTTGGTGCCGAAGATGCGGTCGCCGGCATCTCCCAGTCCGGGAACGATGTAGGCATTCTCGTTAAGATGGTCGTCTACCGCGGCGACGAAGATATCCACGTCGGGATGGGCTGCCTGTACCTTGGCGATGCCTTCCGGCACGGCCACCAGGCACATCA
>CAMJHJ010000051.1 GCA_946405485.1 uncultured Bacteroidales bacterium
ACGGGCAGCGAGTCCGCCTCCGCGCTGATCGGCGTGACCGAAATTGCCGGACAACAGGATGTCGTCCAGAAGACGGGCGCCCCGCCGAGGGTCTGCGGCAAACAACGCCGGACAGCCCGGGCTCCCGAACAATTCCCGCTCGACATACGCCAGGGCTTCTCCGAGGCGGACAAGTCCCAGCCGTTCCGCAAGGCCGCGCACTTCGGTCTGCTCCATCTCCGAAAGGGATTTCATGATGTAATGGTGGTCCATCACCTGCCGCAGGCCGACTCCTTCATTGATGATATGCTTGCTGATGTGCAGCAGCGAGAAAAGGGCGGCAAAGGCCGGTTTCGGATAACGGAATCCCAAGGCCTCGTCCCCGGCCATATCCCAGGCTTTTGCCTGCGCCTCGAAATAACGCTGGAGCGCGCGGTTCCGGAAGGGATTGTACATGAATGCCGGCAGGAAATGGATCTCCGTCTCTACATCTTCGAAGAACCGGGCCTCCACATGGTGATACACCGGCCGCCGGAGCGGATACCGGCCTTTCAGGTACGCGAGCACCTTCTCCCGTCCGCCGGGAACCCAGAGATCGATATCTCCGCTCTGCCGCAGGGTGGGATCCGGATAGAGACGGGCCACCCCCTGGCCCTTCAGCACCGCAGAGCGGAAACCGGCTTCCGAGAAGATTGCCGTCAATTCCCGGCTGCGCTGATCCACGAGCGCATTGCGCCTCACGGCCTTGGTCCGGTCCATCATCCAGCGGCGGCACTGATCGCGGGATGGCATCTGCTCCTCCGGCAAGACATCCAGCGCCCGGAACAGGACCCCGGACGCCGATTGCTCCCCCGCTGTCTTATACAACCCGTCCCATTCCGCCTCCGAAGGCGCAGCGTCAAAAGACGCACGCGCCCCCGTAGCGATCCGGACCAGTTGGAAGAACAGCGGAATCTTCATGAAACGAGAACTTTACAGGCCCCAGTCGGAGGCTTTATAGCTATCCTTCGGCGCATTGGGGACATGGACGAAGAACTCCAGGCCGGTCAATGCCTCAATGTCGCTGACACGATAAAGGTCTTGCGCTGAGGGTTCGTGCTGATGATTTGAGCGGTGGGTCAGGATGACGCCTACACATTTCAACTCTTCCGAAGTACACTCGTCCACCCGCTTGCCTGTATTGCCGTTCTTTGTACGCAGGAGAACCTTGTACCAGGCTGTCGGAACCTGGAAACTCTTTCCGTCTCCGTTGGTCCCGGTCTTTTTCGTCACGGTGTTCCCATAACGGTCGGTGAAGGTCTCGAAAATACAACCGATCACTTGATAGAGCGTATCCGCGCACCACTGCCCGTCCACCATCTCTTCCAGGTTGTTCCAGGCACCGCCTCCGGTGTTGAATCCCGACTGTAACTGGGCTCCTATGTTCGAATAGTAAAACACCTGCTTGTTCGTGGCCACCGATACCGTACGGTCCGAGGACCCCAGCATATGGCCGCGGGTGTAACCTGAAAACTTTGCGCTCTGTTCACAGTTGATGGCAGGGTCGTTCCGATAAGAATCATTTCTCCCGGAACTGCCCTTGTAGGAAACGTGCATCGGCGCAGCGACCCAGACGGGATGCCGCATGCTCTTGGAATAGCAGGCGGAGAAGTTGCGGATCGACGGGGCGTCGGCGCGCATCGTCCAGGAATAATAATAGTCCGGATTGTCGTCGTCAATGCCGTTGTGGTCCACATCCTTCTGGGCAGGCAGTTCGAACCAGCCGCGTCCTCCGCTGCCCGCGCTCTCGCTCTCCGTACGGAAACTCTTGAGCGTTCCGGTGTAGGTCACCCCGTCCACCACGATATAGGGCTGATAATAATACAGCGTGCCTTCTTCGAGCCCGGTCAGCTCGGCGGTGAATGTGCCGCTGCTGCTGAGGGCGTCCGTCGAGCGGACAGTGATCCCCAACGACTCCGTCTTACCGTAGCGGAATCCGGCCTGTGAAGGCACGGATGTGACACTCTGATAAGAAGCGGTCAGACGGGCGGCGACCGTGCTGCGGGTCAGGATCCCGGAGGAGGTGATTGCCGTCTCTTCCTCCTGTCCATCCCCGGACGGGCCCCGGAAGAGCGTCGCCTGAGTACCTGTAGCGCCAGAATAGGTACGGAAGCCGGAAGTACCATTCAGCCTTAAGATACGCTCAGGGTACTGGGCAAGCTTGATCTTTACCAACCCGTCACTGCCATATTCTAATGCCCACAGGAAATCTGTGTCGGAAGAGAAAGGCTCCGAAGTGGTAGTCTTAATGCCGTCATTGGAGTTGGTTGACCCGAGATAGTTACCATTCGCAAACTTCAGGGAATAGTACTGCGTCCCGGAGACTTTGGCCACGGTGACTTCATATTCCTTCGTCGTAGACGTGCGGGCGATCTTTCCGCCGGAAACGGAAACCGGCTTATGCTGCAGCCACTTATTGCTCACCGTACCATTCGCCGCATAAGCATCGCCCGCCACGATGAGATAATGTCCGGACCAGTCGTCATAACTTTTGTCTACCTTGACATACTCATCCGCTTCCGGCGTACGCCATTTGCTTTCAGGGATGGAGAACGCGCCGAGACTGATATTCTCATTCCGGTCCAAATAAAGGGGAACGGGATTGGAGTAAGAGGCCGTAGCGCCGTCCTTATCCGTAAACACGACCTTCAGGCCGCCAAAGGACCCGGGTAACACTACGGCATAATAAGTCTGCCCCGAACTGAAGTTCCCGGAGAGCGTCACGGAATTGTAAGCCCCTTCTCCATAGGCTTCCACGGAAGGGGCATCCCCGTCGTCCGACATCAGGGAAACCCGGCCGCTCATTGGATTGCCGGACGCACTGATTTTTACGCTCTTGACGGTATGGGACGTGCTGAAAGAGAAAGACAGCAAGCCACCGACATTTCGGAAATACAGGTCTCCGCCTGCCTCGGTATAGGCAACAGCCAAATTGGCTCCGGGTCCGAAGGAACCGGCCACCGCAGTCTGTTCCGAAGGCAGCGTAGCCACCAGGGTCTCGCCTCCATCCTCAATGACCGCATCCGCTTGATACGGATACAAGGCCATATAATACTGGTCAGCCGGCGCCATGCCGGAGAAAGTGGCCATCGTGCCCGCAGCCGCCGAATTAGAGAAACGGTTGTTGGATGCTGATGTCTTGTCAAAGACACTGATCTCATCCGTTGTGCTCCACTGGATAGAGCGGTGGTCAGTTCCCAAGGAAGTCCGGCTCAAGGCATCCGTTTCCGTATAAGCACGGAAACGCATCTCACGGACGACACCTGAAGGCTCGGGGCTCAGACAAGAGCCGAAGACCGACAGCGCGGTCAGCAGGGATAATAACATTCTCTTCATATCCATCCTCCTCATTCCCAATCATCCCGGCCTTCAAACTCTCCTTCCTCCGAGAAGGATTCACCCGTACCGCTCGTACACAGGGCGGACAGCTCCTCCATCTCGAATTCGGACAAGTCCGGCTGCAAATAGGGGCATTTCATAGTTTCTACTAATCAGAGATATCTAACTAAATCAGATATACATGTTCACAATCGCCTCGTAGAGTTCCTGCTTGCCGGAGGTCTGCTTCGGCTCGCCGTTCTTCTTGGCATAGGCGACGGCATCTTCGAGGGTCAGCTTGCCTTCCTCAAAATCCTTGCCGATACCGCTGTCATAGGATGCGTAACGCTCCTTGAGCATCGCGGGGAGTTCGGATTTCTCCAGGATGTCGGCAGCTGCCAGCAAGGCGCGGGCCATGCTGTCCATGCCGCTGATATGGGCGATCAGGATATCCTCCAGGTCCGTGGAATTGCGGCGGGTTTTGGCGTCGAAATTGGAACCGCCCACCAGGCCGCCGGCGCGGATGATCACCATCATCGCCTGGGTCAGTTCATAGATATCGATCGGGAACTGGTCCGTGTCCCAACCGTTCTGATAATCACCGCGGTTGGCATCGATCGAGCCCAGGAGACCCGCATCGGCGGCACACTGCAGTTCATGCTCGAAAGTGTGGCCCGCCAGGGTGGCGTGGTTCACTTCGATATTGATCTTGAAATCCTTGTCCAGGCCATGTGCGCGCAGGAAACCGATCACGGTCTCCGTGTCCGCGTCATACTGGTGCTTGGTCGGCTCCATCGGCTTCGGCTCGATCAGGAAGGTGCCTTTGAAGCCCTTGCCACGGGCATAGTCACGCGCCATGCGGAGCATCGTGGCCATGTGCTCTTTTTCCCGCTTCATATCGGTGTTGAGCAGGCTCATGTAGCCTTCGCGGCCGCCCCAGAACACATAGCATTCGCCGCCGAGCTCGATCGTGGCATCCAAGGCATTCTTGATCTGGACCATCGCCCGCGCCGCGACATCGAAATCCGGATTGGTGCTGGCGCCGTTCATATAGCGTTTGTGGCCGAAGACGTTGGCCGTACCCCAGAGCAACTTGATGCCGGTCGCGGCCTGCTTCTCCTTGAGATAGGCGACCACCTCCTTGAGATTGGCCTCATACTCTTCTATGGTCGCCGCTTCATCGACCAGGTCCACATCGTGGAAACAATAATAGCCGATGCCCAGTTTCTGCATGATCTCGAAGCCGGCGTCGACCTTGTGTTTCGCGCGCTCGACGGCGGTCGCTCCCTCGTTCCAGGGGAATTGCTTGGTGCCGGGACCGAACTGGTCGCTGCCCTCGGCGCAGAGCGTATGCCACCATGCCATCGCAAACTTGAACCAGTCTTTCATGGGACGGCCGGCGACGATGCGCTCAGGCTCATAAAAATGGAACGCCCTGGGATTCTTGGACGCTTTGCCCTCAAAGGGGATCTTTCCGAAATCGGGGAAATATTCTTTCATAGTGTTTATAATGATTTATTCAACAATTCTTTCCAATTCTGATAAGCTGCCTCGAGAGCTTCCTTCCACTCGGCGCGGGGCCGGACCTCGCCGACCCGCTCCAGCGTCGCGAAGGCCTCCGCGGGCGATTTGTAAAATCCGGCGCCCAGCGCGCCGCCGCGGGCAGCTCCCAGCGAGCCGTCGGTATCGTACAACTGGATATTGGCGCCGCAGAGGGTCGCCAGGGTCTCGCGGAACAGCGGACTGAGGAAAAGGTTCGCCTTGCCGGCGCGGATGACCTGCAGGTCCAGGCCGAGGTCGCGCATCACGTCGATGCCGTAACGGAAGGAGAACGCAATGCCCTCCTGCGTGGCGCGCAAGAGGTGCGGAGTGCCATGCCGGACCAGGTCAAGGCCGGACAGGGCAGCCCCTACGTTGCGGTTGCCCAGCACGCGCTCGGCGCCGTTGCCGAAAGGAAGGATCAAAAGGCCGTCCGATCCGGCGGGAGCCTTTTCGGCAAGCTCATCCATCTCGGCATAACTCATCCCGGGCGCGACCTGACGATGCATCCAGCTGTTGAGGATGCCGGTGCCGTTGATGCACAGCAGCACGCCGTAGCGGTGCGCGTCAGGACGGTCGTTGACATGCAGGAAGGTATTGACACGGCTCTGCGCATCCGCCTTGGGTACGTCAGTCACCCCGTAGACGACACCGCTCGTGCCACCGGTGGCCGCCACCTCTCCGGGCTCAAGGACGTTGAGAGAGAAGGCGTTGTTGGGCTGGTCGCCGGCACGGTATGCGATCGGTGTGCCTGCAGGGATCCCCAGCATCTTCTCCGCCGCCTCGTTTGTGCGGGCGGCCACACCGATCGAAGGGACCGTATCCGGGATCAGGGCAGGGTCGATGCCATAGTAATCAGCCACAAAATCTGCCCTGCGCGCTTCCTTGAAATCCCACAGGATCTGCTCGGACAAACCGGTCGCCGTCGTAGCCACCTCACCGCTGAGTTTATAGACGATATAGTCGCCCGGAAGCATGAACTTCCACACCTTCGCATACTTCTCAGGCTCATTGCGCTTCACCCAAGCCAGCTTGCTGGCGGTGAAGTTGCCGGGGGAATTGAGCAGGTGCTCCATGCACTTCCCATAGCCTATCCCCTCCAGCGCCTCGGCACCGATCTCCACAGCCCGGCTGTCGCACCAGATGATAGAGTCCCGGACGGGGCGGACCTTCTTGTCCACGGCCACGAGTCCGTGCATCTGATAGGTGATACCGATGCAGGCGACCTCCCCCATCTTATAATCAGCGGACATCTCCAGGATACCGTCGCGGATATATCCCCACCACATCTCCGGGTCTTGCTCCGCCCAGCCCTTCTGCGGGGAGCGGATCGGAGCTTCGGTCCGGGGGTTGGTCACGGATTTGACACATTTGCCGGAAGCGATGTCCAGCAAGGAGACTTTGACGGATGAAGATCCGATATCGATACCGAGAGAATACATATCAGTTAGGCTTTGACATATCTTGACAAATTTACGAAAACAATCCGTCATTACAAACGAAAAAATGCTACCTTTGTACACCTAACATACGACGATTATGATCGGAAAACAGTCCCTCTTGGCGGCGATGGCCGCCGCATTTGTTTTAGCCGCAGCAGCGGCCGTCCCCGTATCCGCCCGGAAAGGCGATCCCGTATTCAGCGCAGCCTCTTCCCGCCTGAGCAAGACAGCCCCTCAGGACCGCGATTATGAGCAGGTCTTATCCTCCGTCAAGGAGCATGGGGGTCCCTGTGTCTGGAAGATGCAGCAGATCGGAAAAGTCACCGATGCGCCCGAAAAGGTTTCCGCGCCCGGCTACGACGTCTCCGGCTGGATGGACGCCATCGTCCCCGGTACCGTTCTCCACTCGCTGGTCGAGAACGGCGTCTACCCCGACCCGTACTACGGCGACAACAACCGGCTGGACAAGGGACTGATCCCGGATCTCGCCAAAGCGGGACGCGACTTCTATGCCTACTGGTTCCGCACGACGCTGTCCTTCCCGGGCGAAAAAGACCCGGGGAAATTCACCTGGCTGCAGTTCGACGGAGTCAATTATCATACTGAGGTCTGGATCAACGGCCGTCTCGTGACGACCTGGTCCGGCATGTTCTGGCAGGAGAAAGTCGACATTTCCGAATTCATCCGTCCCGGAGAAGAGAATGTCCTCGCCGTCAAGGTCCTGCCCATCGACTCCCCCGGTACGCTGATGGGGCGCAGCTGGGGTCCTGTCAACGAGTGGCACAACGGCGGCGACGGCTGGATCGGCCGCAATGTCACGATGCTGATGACCGCCGGCTGGGATTTCACCTTCTACGACGGCATCCGCGACCGGAATACCGGCATCTGGAAAGATGTCAAGCTCTATACGACCCGCGAGGCGGCGCTCGAGTCCCCCTTCGTGCGTTCTTCCCTGGACCACCCCGGCTATGACACGGCCCGCGAAACCGTCTCCGTGGAAGTGCGCAACAATACGATGGGCAACCTCGACCTCACTGTCGAAGGAGAGATCGAGGGCACCGGCATCCGTTTCTCCAAAGAGGTGAAACTCGTCCGCAAAGAGAAACAGGAGATCGTCTTTACGCCGGAGGACTTCCCGCAGCTTGTCATCCGCAACCCCAAGCTCTGGTGGCCGGTCAACAAGGGTCCCCAGAACCTCTATAACCTCACCGTGAGAGCCGTCATCCGCGGCACCACTGTGGACCAGGTCAAGCTGCGTTTCGGCATCCGCGAAGTGAGGGCCGACCGCAACACTCCGGACAAGTCCAAGACCTTCTATGTCAACGGGAAACAAGTTTTCATCCAGGGTACCAACTGGATTCCGGAAGCGATGTGCCGCAGCAACGACAAACGCATGTATGCAGAGCTTCGCTACACTGCCCAGACCGGCATCAACATGCTGCGCCTCTGGGGCGGCGGCATCACGGAGTCCGATTACTTCTACTCCCTGTGCGACGAGCTGGGCATCCTCGTATGGGAGGAGTTCTGGATGACCGGTGACACCCAGCATCCCGTGGACCAGGGCCTGTACCTGAAGAATGTCGCATCCGCCGTCAAGCGCACACGCACGCATCCGTGCCTTGCCTTCTATGTATCCTCCAACGAATCCACCTACACCCAGGGCGCTCCGGAACTCATCCAGGCGCTGGACGGCACGCTCCCCTACCAGATGCAGAGCGAATGCGACGGCATCCACGACGGCAGCCCTTATAAGCAGGTCAACCCGATGACCTATTATGAGAACACCGCCTCCGATCGCGGCAGCCGCATCGACGGATTCAATCCCGAATACGGCGCCCCCTGCCTCCCGACGGCCGAATGCCTGAAGGAAATGATGGATGCGAAGGACCTCTGGCCTATCAACAAGGAGGTCTGGGACTATATGGACGGAAACGGTTTCGACAAGATGGCGACGCTCTACAAGGAGCTGACCGACCAGTACGGACGCTCCAACAACATCGACGAATATGCAGAGCGCGGACAGATGGTCGGCGCCGTCAACTATAAGGGCATCGCCGAGGTCTGGCGTTATAACAAGCTCGGTTGGGGCGACCGTTTCGCTTCCGGTTATCTTTTCTGGTACCACAACAGCCCGAACCCGCAGGTCCAGGGCCGCATGTGGGACTGGACCCTGGAGCCGACCGCTGCCCTGTTCGCCATGGCCAACGCCACCGAGCCGGTGCATCCGCAGTTCGATTTCCTGAAGAACACGGTATCCGTCTCCAACGAGTGCTTCCGGCGCTATGACAACTGCCGCCTGACGGTCGAGGTCATCGATGTGCTCGGCCGCAAGGTCTGGAACGCCGAAGAGCGGGTCAATGTGCCCGAAGACGCTACGGTTTGCGACATCCTGAAGGTCAAGTTCCCGCTGGATGTCTATCCCGTCCACTTCATCAAGCTCCGCCTCCTGGACGCGGCCGGCAACCAGCTGGGCAGCAACTTCTACTGGCGTTCCACCGACAAATACCGCGGCCGCGAGACCGTCAGCGGCCCTTGCGCCGCCAGTTTCAACGCCATCAACTCACTCCCCTGGATCAAAGTCGGCGCCACGGTTTCGACCGGCAAAGACAAGGAGGGAGAACATGTGGTCACGGTCAAGCTCCAGAACAAGAACAAGGGCGTCGCCTTCTTCACCCGCCTTCAGTGGCTGGGACCGGACGGCAAGCCTGTGCGTCCTTCCTTCTACAGTGACAACTTCTTCAGCATGATGCCCGGTGAGACCCGGACGGTCAACATCAACAACGACCTGTCCGACCTTCCGTCCGGAACCTACACCCTGGTCGTCGGCGGTTTCCATCAGAAGGAGCAGCGTTTCACGGTGAAGATTTAAGGCGAAGTTTTTGAAAATCGGATATTTATCCCTATATTTGCAGCCCTTTGCGGAAAGTCCGCGGAGGGCTTAATTATTAATTTATTATCAATCAAAATGTTAAAGCAGTACGAAACCGTTTTCATTGCTACTCCCGTTTTGTCTGATTCCCAGATGAAGGAAGCGGTTGCCAAGTACACGCAGCTGATCAAAGACAACGGCGGCGAAGTCGTGTACGAAGAGGATTGGGGGCTCAAGCAGCTCGCGTACCCGATCCAGCACAAGACCTCAGGTTTTTATTACCTGATTGAATTCAAGGCGGACCCTCAGTTCGTCAATGTTCTCGAGACCCAGTATCACCGTGACGAGCGGATCATCCGTTTCCTCACCGTTGCCCTGGACAAGGACGCCGCGGCTTACGCCGAGAAGAGAAGGGCCGGCAAGACCGCCAAGGCCGCTGAAACCGTAGAAAACAAGGAGGACTAAACCATGGCAGACAATCAGAACAGCGAGATCCGTTATCTCAACCCTCCGACCGTCGAAGTCAGGAAGAAGAAATACTGCCGCTTCAAGAAAGCGGGCATCAAGTATGTCGATTACAAGGACCCTGAGTTCCTCAAGAAGTTCCTCAACGAGCAGGGCAAGATCCTTCCCCGCCGCATCACCGGTACTTCCCTGAAGTTCCAGCGCAAGGTCGCGCAGGCTATCAAGCGCGCGCGTTCCCTCGCTCTCCTTCCGTATGTTACTGACCTTCTTAAATAATTGAGCGTTATGAAAATCATCCTGAAGAAAGATGTCGCCAACCTCGGCGACGCCGGAGACATCGTAGAGGTCAAGACCGGTTACGCACTCAATTATCTGGTCCCCCAGGGATTCGCCTCCATCGGCACCCCTTCCGCCATCAAGCAGCACGAAGAGACCATCCGCCAGCGCGCCCATAAGGAGGCCCGCAACATCGCGGAGGCCGAGGCCCGCGCCGCCAAGATCGCCGCGACTCCGGTCGAGGTCAAGGTCAAGGTGAGCGAGAGCGGCAAGCTTTATGGCTCCGTGACCGCCATCCAGGTGGCCGAGGCCCTGCAGGCTGCCGGCATCGAGGCTGAGAAGAAGGACATCACCGTTCCCGAGATCAAGGAGTGCGGTGAGTACGAGGCCAAGGTGAAGTGCTACAAGGGCGTTTTCGCCGACGTCAAGATCAACGTCGTCGCCGAGTAATCCCTTACTTATCCGAAAAAGAAAACCGACCCTCCCGAGGGCCGGTTTTTTTCATCTCCAGTCCCGGGGACGAAGGGAGACGGAGAAAGGATGGGAATAATCTCCGGCCGGACAGATAGTGGCGGTGCGGCGGGTGAGGTTATAAACGACGGACCACTGGGTTCGGACGTCTCCTTTGCGTTTGGCTTTCTGGCTGACAGCCTGCAGCAGGTCCATGGCCTCCTTCTCGGTCATCACTGCCTGTTTCCCGGCGAGTGTCTGCAGCATCACCTCATAACGGTCATCGGGACGGATGACGCTCCGCCAGCCCTCTGCGAGGTAGAAGTTGGTCACGCAGCGCTCGTCCAGCGCCTTCATCACCCAGGGCCCCTTCCCCTTCAGTCCGCCTTCCTGAACGTATTCCAACACGACGGTACGCCCGGAAGCGTCGGAAAGCAGGAAATGGTAATTGGTCTTGTCATCGGCCGGTATGCCGCGCTGTTCGCCGTCGGCGAAGAAATTGTAGTTCCGGCAAAGCTCCAGAGCCTCCTCCACAGTCGCAGCACGGTCCAGCATCAGGCGCATCAGCACGGTCGTCATCACGGCGTGTTTTCCTTTTTCATACTGACGGGCACAGCCTCCGCCGGTCAAGGCCAGGACGCTGACGGCAAGGCCCCGCTCGTTGACTCCGTCCATCATGGCGTATGGCGCCGCCACCAGCATCGACAGGTCCGTCTCCCCGTCCGAGAGCTGCAGCCCGGAAAGGCCCACATGGTCCATCGACACCAGGCTGACCGAGCGATAGCCCTTCCGCGGCCGGGTGCGCATCACGATGGCCGACCCCTCGTCGAAATCATAGTCGAAATTCCGCCCGTAGATCACCTCTCCGTCCGGCGTCACAGCCTGGAATGCTGAACAGGCGGGGCGGAAAGACAGTTCATCCGACCCCAAGAACACCGACGGCCCGCGCGCTGACAGGGATCCCGCCGGCATGGAGGAGAAATCCAGGAGCATCTGCGCCACACCCCCCTGCACGGCCTCTTTCGAGTCCAAGTCCGCGTCCACAAAGTCCTGCAGCCGGTAATCGGCCTTGTAGTCCAGGCGGAAAAGGCGTCCTTCCTCCAATTCGGTCAGGCTGCGGACCGTACGCACCTGAGCGCGGTTGCGCAGCAACTGTGCCGGCTGTCCGGCCAGCACGGCGAAGACCATTATCCAAGTCAAAAATCTCATATTGCGAATGTACAATAAATGTGCGTTTTCTGCAAACCTTTAGTTTTCAGCAAAATAGCTTTCACCCTATCTCCAATCCGAGGATAGGCTATCGCTTAATACTTTGATAATAAAATAATTACGGAAAACGACCCTCTAATGAACGAGAAGTCGCAAATAATTACCATCTTTGTATAAGAACAAAGAAGGGAATGAAGTACAAAGGGCTATTCTTCTTGATCCTGCTGACCGCCTTCATCGGCACAGCCGGCAGCCTATGCGCGCAGGAAAGGGACGATTTCGGCATCTGGTCCCAGATCGATCTCGGCGCCCGGATCTCGGAAAAGTGGACCGGGGGTCTCTGGTTTGAACATCGTTCCAAAGACAACGCCGGAACGCTGGACTGCGCCCTCGTGATGCCCTATGTCAACTACCGGCCCTGGAGGCATCTGCAACTGGGCTATTCCTCGGAATTCATCCAGACCCTCGGCGGCTGGCTCATCACCTGCCGTCCCTCCGTCACCTTGCTGCTCAGCGAGGGCAATCTGTCATTCGCCTTGCGCGAACTGCCCATCTATACGCATGATTGCACTTCCGGCAGCGGGAAGTGGGCCCTGCGTACCCGCGGCAAAGTCGCTTACGCTATCCCGGATACGCGTTTCAAGCCCTACGTGAGCTGTGAACTCTTCACAACCCGGCGCTGGGAGAAAACCCGCTACTACGCCGGGACCACCTGTGCTCTCGGTCCCCGTTCCACCCTCGACCTTTTTTACCTGTATTACGTGATGGCCGGCACACCCAACAGAGAGCGCCATGTCCTCGGCCTCGGCTACGCATTTAAAATCTGACAACATATGTTCTCCCTCAAACGCGTCATCGTCTTCAGCGCGGCGGTCATCGCCGCCATGTCTTTGAGCATCAATACGCAAGCCCAGGATTGGGAAAGCGACGGGCTGGACTGCACCAGCATCGCGGCCGGATGTCTCGCTACGACCGACGGATCGATCCTGACCTCCCACACCTGCGACGGGAAATCGCGCACCTGGGCCACGATGGAGCCCGGCGGCAAGCACAAGAAAGGTGAGGTCGTCGAAATCTGGAAGGGCACCCGCCGCACGGC
>CAMJHJ010000052.1 GCA_946405485.1 uncultured Bacteroidales bacterium
TGCCGGCGAGCTTGTGGTACATGCGGAAGTAGTTCTGGAGGGTGATGGTCGCGAAGGTCTGCGTCGCGGCCTCGACCTTGACGTCTTCCTTGGCTTCAACGGCCTGGTGCAGTCCGTCGCTCCAGCGGCGGCCTTCCATGATACGGCCGGTGGACTCGTCGACGATCTTGACCTTGTTGTCCACGATCACGTAGTCCACGTCCTTCTGGAACATGGCGTAAGCCTTGAGGAGCTGGATGACGGTGTGGACGCGTTCGCTCTTGATGGAGAATTCTTCCATCAGGGCGTCTTTCTTCTCCTGCTTCTCGGCAAGGGAGAGGTCGGACTTGGTGATCTCGGCGATCTGGCTGCCCACGTCGGGCAGGACGAAGAAATTGTCGTCGTGGATGCTGTTGGCAAGGACTTCGTGGCCCTTGTCGGTCATGTCGACGGAGTTCTGCTTCTCATTGATGACGAAGTAGAGGGGATCCGTGACGACGGGCATCTCCTTTTCGTTGTCCTGCATGTAGTAGTTCTCCGACTTCTGGAGGATGACCTTCATGCCGGGCTCGCTGAGGAACTTGATGAGAGGCTGGTACTTGGGCAGGCCCTTGTGGCAACGGAGCAGCAGTTTGCCGCCTTCGGCTTCATCACCGGCGGCGATCAGCTTCTTGGCCTCGTTGAGGGTCTGGGTGACGAAGGCGCGCTGAGCCTGGTAGAGGCGCTCGACGTGCGGGCGGAACTCCATGAACTGCGCGTCGTCCTCGGCTTTCGGCACGGGGCCGGAAATGATGAGCGGGGTGCGGGCGTCGTCGATGAGGACGGAGTCCACCTCGTCCACGATGGCGTAATGGTGCTTGCGCTGGACCGTGTCGGTGATGTTGACCGCCATGTTGTCGCGCAGGTAGTCGAAGCCGAATTCGTTGTTGGTGCCGAAGGTGATGTCGCAGTTGTAAGCTCTTTTGCGGGCGTCCGAGTTGGGCTCGTGCTTGTCGATGCAGTCCACGCTCAGGCCATGGAACTGGTAGAGCGGTCCCATCCACTCCGAGTCACGCTTGGAGAGGTAGTCGTTGACCGTGACGACATGCACGCCCTTGCCGGCCAGGGCATTGAGGAAGACGGGGAGCGTCGCGACGAGGGTCTTACCTTCACCGGTCGCCATTTCCGCGATCTTGCCCTGGTGCAGGACGACGCCGCCGATGAGCTGTACGTCGTAGTGGACCATGTCCCAAGTCGTTTCGTTGCCGCCTGCGACCCAGTGGTTGTGCCAGATGGCGGTGTCTCCGTCGATGTCGACGAAATCCTTGCCGGCTGCGGCCAGGGCGCGGTCGAAATCGGTGGCGGTGACGCGGATGGATTCGTTCTCCTTGAATCGGCGTGCGGTGGATTTCATGATGGCGAAGGCTTCGGGAAGGATCTCGTCGAGGGCCTTCTCGATGGCCTCATCCTCGTCCTTGACCAACTTCTCGGACTCTCCGGCCAGTTTTTCCTTTTCGGAGACGGGGATGTCCCTTTCCATTTCCTCCCTGATCTCATCGGCCCGGCGCTCGAAGGGAGCCTCGACGGCGAGGAGCTTCTCGCGCAAGACGGCGCTGTGGGCGCGGAGTTCATCGTCCGAGAGCGCATCGATCTCAGGGTAGAGGGCGAGGATCTTGTTAAGGACGGGCTTGACCTGCTTCATATCCCGGTCGGACTTGGATCCGAACACGGCTTTCAATATTCCGGCTACTGACATAGTATCAAAATTAAAACTTACAAATATAAAGAGATTATTGCAGAAAAAGAAACGCCACCCGTTTGGGTGGCGCTGGAGCGGAAAACGGGATTCGAACCCGCGACCCTCGGCTTGGGAAGCCGATGCTCTACCACTGAGCTACTTCCGCGATCGGAATGCAAATATAGGCATTATTTTGAAAATATCAAGGCATCGGCTCGAGGGTGACCTCGTAGTAGCCGCCTTCGGCATTGGCGTTGGTGACGAACTGGGGCCATCCGTCGACGAGGCTGAAGGACTGCTTGTGGATGTGTCCGGAGAAAGTGGCGAGGATACGGTGCTCCCTGCAGGCTTTTCCGACGGTTTTCCAGAAAGCGTAGGTCGTCGCATTGTGGCCATCCACCGGCCACTTCGGGCGGCGTTCGGCGCGGAATCCCCGGTCGTGGGCTTCGTTCCAGTCGGGATTGCCGCAACCGTAGGAGACACCGAAGCCCGGCGCATAGAAGGGGATGTGGCTGAAAAGCAGTTTCGGCTGCCTTCCGCGCGCTTCGCGTTTAAGGGCGGCGAGTTGCTCAGGCAGGATCTCATACACTCCGTTGTCCAGGAAGATCAGTTTGACTCCTTTTATGTCTACGCTGTACATCAGGTGGTCGTGACCCTTGTACAGGGGCGCGAGGCGCTCCCGGGTCCATTTCTCCCGAAGCTCGATTTCCGTGCCGTCCATCCCTTCATAATGCCAGTCGTGGTTGCCGGTGGTGTAGAACCAGGGTATGCCGGTCTCATCCAGGAGCTTGACTGCCAGCTCGATGCCGGCCTCGGAGGGGTAGCTCACGATGTCGCCGAGCAGGGCGATGGCATCGGCGCCCCGCTCCTTGGCGAGGGCGAGCGTCTTGCGGAATTCAGCCTCCGGGTCAGTACTCTCGCGGGAATAGATGTCCCGCGTCTGGTTGTAGGCGGCAGCCATGCGCTTGCTATACTCCCGGTACGGGTCCTCGCGTGCGTCGCTCAGGAAGAGGTGCGTGTCGGAAATAACGAAGATCTTGACCGTTTCCTTGATTTCCGGGGAATAGATGCGGACAAAAGGACCGTCCTGCGAAATGGCCAGGGGCGCGCGCCGGAGCAGGTCGGGGCGCTGCTGTCCAGGCGTTTGCGGGAAGGCTGAGACCGAGGACAGGAAACAGGTGGCAAGGATTGAAAGGAAATAAACGATCTTCTTCATGATCAGTACGATAAAAAAGGGTGACCGTCAAGGCCACCCCGGTAAAAAACTTATGCTTCGATGCGTTTCTCCCTGGCGCGCGTGAGTTTTTCCTTCATGGCGTCCGCGCATTCTGTGACGGCGTCCTCAAAGGTTTTGGCATTGCGCTGGATGATCAGCTCCTCGCCGGGGATGTGGATCTGGAGCTTGCAATCCTTGTTGTCCGGCTCGTGGAGCAGGGTCAGCGTCACGTCGACTTCCTTGACTCCTTCATAGAAACGTTCCAGTTTCGCCACTTTCTTTTCGACGAATGCGATCAGTTTCTGATCGGCGTCGAACTTGAGGGATTTGATGTTAATGTCCATTGTTACCTCCTCTTTTTGCCCTGGGATGGGCGGTTTGATACACAGTTCTCAGTTTCTCGATGGAGTTGTGCGTGTACACCTGGGTCGCGGCGAGCGAAGCGTGTCCGAGCAGTTCCTTGATGGAATTGAGGTCCGTCCCATTGTCCAGCAGCTCTGTCGCCAGCGTGTGCCGGAGCACATGGGGAGATTTCCTCCCGTTGATGCTCTCGACCGCTCCGAGCTCTTGCTTGATGGCCCTGTCCACATAGACGGGATAGAGCGGTCGCCCTTTCGCCGTCAGCAGGAGGGCCCTCCCGGGCGTAGCCTGCAGTCCTGTCATCGATTCAACCGATTGTAAATATAATGAAATTTCTTCACAAAGACCAGCGACCAGTGGAATTTCCCGCATTTTATCTCCTTTTCCGTGCACGTTCAGGGTCCGGCGCCCGAAATCGACAGAGCCGACAGTCAGGGAGATCAGTTCCGAACGACGGATTCCCGCGCAATAGAGAAACGAGACGATCAGGCGGCGCAGTCTTCGTTCATAGGATTCTATGGCCTGTGGATCTGCTGGGTTGTGTTCGCAGAGAGTCCGGAGCCCGTCAAGCGCCTTCTCGTCGGCAAAGCGGTCCGTGTCCTCGAAATATTTCTTCATCGACTCTTCCCGATAAAAAACAGGCAGGCGCTTGGACGTCTTGGGACGGCTGATGAGCCGGACGGGGTTGGATGTGATCAACTCCCGATGGATCAGATATTTGCAGAAACTGCTCAAGACGCTGAGGTGCAGGTTGACGGTACGGGGATCCTCCTTGCGCTCGTCCAGCAGGAAGACCTCATAGTTGCGGATGACGGGGGGCTTGAGGGCGGCGAGGAGCGCCTCGTCGGTCGCCTCTCCTTCCAGCGCCTGGGTCGCAAAACCGTCCAGGACTTCACGATAGATGGCCTGGGTCCTGGACGAATAACGCCGGACCGTACGGATATAATCTATGAATTCGTCAGTCAGCATGGGCGAACGTTATAGGTCACGGACCGGCGTGAGGCCGAGGCCGGCGGCGATCGTGCGCATCAGCGCGTCCGCCTCTTCGAAGTTGTTGCCGATGCGGCCGTCCAGGATGGCTTCCTTGATCTCTTCCTTGATGACACCGATCACTTTGCCCGGGCCGATCCCGTATACTTCCATGATATGCTCTCCCGTGACGGGGTTCTTGAAGCAGCGGATCTGGTCCCGCGCTTCGACTTCGGCCATCTTGTGCAGCACGAGTTCGAAGTTGGAACGGATGCGGGCGACCTTGGCGGGATTCTTCGAAGTGATGTCCGCGTTGCACAGGAGCATCAGGTCGTCGATGTCGTTGCCGGCGTCGAAAAGCAGCCGGCGCACCGCGCTGTCCGTCACCCCGTCATCTACCAGCGCGATGGGACGCAGGTGCAGGCGCACGAGTTTCTGGACATACTTCATCTTCTCGTTGAGGGGCATCATCAAGCCCTTGAAGATGCGCGGGACCATCTTGGCGCCGATGATCTCGTGACCGTGGAAGGTCCATCCGGTCGCGGGGTCGTAGCGTTTGGAGGCCGGCTTGCCGATGTCGTGCAGGAGAGCGGCCCAGCGGAGCCAGACATTGGGCTCGGTGCGTACCGAGGCGACCCAGCCGTCACCGTCCAGCTCCGGGGTGAAATCCTGGAGACGGCCCTCGGCGATGGCCTGTACCTCCGCTGCGGCCACGTTGTCCACCACCATGAGGGTATGGGAGAAATTATCCTTATGCCCCCGGCCTTCGATGGTCTCGACCCCTTTGAGGGCCAGCAGGTCGGGGAGGATATATTCAAGCAATCCCGTCTCTTCCATGAGCCGGAAGGCTTCGGAAGGGCGGGGGGTGACCAGCATCTTGTTCAGCTCCTCGACGATGCGTTCCTTGGAGAGGATCGTCAGGCGGTCCTTCATCCGCCGCATCGAGTCGAGTGACTCCGGCACGATGGTGAACTGCAATTCCGGCGTACTGAGCTTGGTGGCGAAACGGATCGCACGCAGCATGCGCAGGGGATCATCGGAATAGGTGGTGTCGGGCTCCAGCGGGGTGCGGATGATGCCTGCAGCGAGGTCGCGGATGCCCCCGAAAGGGTCAACCAGTTCTCCGAAGGAATCCTCCTGGAGGCTGAATGCCATCGCGTTGATGGTGAAGTCGCGGCGCAGCTGGTCATCCTCGAGCGTACCGTCTTCGACGATGGGTTTGCGGGATTCGCGCCGGTAAGACTCCTTACGGGCGCCGACGAATTCAATCTCATCGCCGTGGTACTTGAGCATCGCCGTGCCGAAATTCTTGAACAGGGAGACTTGCGTATGCGTGTGCTCCCTTTCCCGGATGCGGGCACCGACGGCCTCGGCCAGCGCCATCCCGTTGCCTTCGACGACGATGTCGATGTCGTTGCAGGGACGTCCCAGGAAACAGTCGCGCACATATCCGCCGATGACAAAGGCCCGCACGCCCGTTTCGCGGGCGACGTCGGACACAATCTTGAAAATCGGCCGGTCGAGATATCCTTCGATGATGGTCATTATTTTTGGTTCTCCCTGCTGCAAATGTAATCATTTTTCGCGTATCTTTGCGTAGATGGCTGCCACACCGAGAATCTGGGATCCGCTGCGGCGGAAAAAAGTTGCTCTGACGCCCGAGGAAAGGGTGCGTCAGTGGATGATCGGTGTGCTGGGGGAGGTTTCCAGCGTACCGCGTCACCAGATGATGAGCGAGGTGGAGCTGCATTTCGGTTCGTCCGACAAGCTGTGGCGGGCAGACATACTGGTCTATGGGCCGGGAGGAGCGCCTCTGGCGGTCGTGGAGTGCAAGCGGCCTGAGGTCGCGCTGACACCTGCCGTGCTGGAGCAGGCCCTGCGCTACAACCTGGTGCTGGGCGTGAAATGCCTGGTGATTACCAACGGGAACGAGACGCGGGTGTTCGTGCGTTCCGGAGACTCCTGGACCGGGGCGGACCATTTCCTGACTTACGAAGAAATGTTGCAGATATGAGACGATTGTTTACCGCGGCGCTTTGCGCGCTGCTCTGTTGTTTCCATGCCGGCGCACAAGATCCGGTCCTCGGCGCTTTTCCTACCGAGCTGCCTTCCGTCCTGGATATCAGCAGCGGCGTGAGCACCCACGTGCAGGGCATTGCCGTCAACCGCGAGAAAGGGGAAATGTACTTCTCCTTCACCACCCGGTTCATCCGTACTGACCTGAAAGGACGCGTACTGGGTACGATCGACCGTATCCAGGGGCACTTGGGCGCGATGACCTTCAATCCGGAAGACGGATGCGTATATGCTTCGCTCGAGTGCAAGAACGACGAGATCGGCGTGAGCATCGCCAAGAAACTGGGTGTGCCGATGTGGGAGGGGTCCTATTTCTATGTGGCCATCATAGACGTGGCCAAGGTGGATCGGATCGGGATGGATCCCGAGAATGATCCTGTGCTCCGGACTGTCTGCATCAAGCCTTCCGTGGATGACAATCTGGCGCGTGTCCAGCTCCCTGAAGGCGTACGGGAGCACCGTTTCGGCTGCTCGGGCATAGACGGCGTAACGATCGGGCCGGCTCCGGGTGAGGATGGGGCGGAACGTTTTTTATATGTTGCGTACGGAATCTACGGCGACCCCAGCCGCAGCGACAATGATTATCAGGTCCTCCTGTGCTATCCGCTGGAGCAGGTGAAGCAGTATGCGCAGACCGTCTCTTTCGGGACGATGCATACCTCCGGTCCGTCAAAGCCCTGGCGCAAATTCTTTGTCCGGACCGGCAATACGAACTATGGTGTCCAGAACCTGGCGTTCGATCCTTACACGGGCTACTTGCTGATGGCAGTCTACCGCGGCAAGAAGCAGCAGTTCCCCAATTATTCCCTTTACGCGGCGGATCTGTCCAAGCGGCCCTTCAAGGCCCGCCTGGAAGGGGTTCCGTACCGGAAGTGTAAGCAGTGGCAGCTGCCGCTCGCCGAAGACGGTATCTTGCACGAAGCCTCCGGCATCCGGGGCTGGAACTTCCGCTGGGGTTCCACCGGACTGTTCCCGCTGGGCGGGGGATATTATTTGTTCTCAGAGAATTACAAGGGTATGGAGACAGGCATAGAGGGCTGTCGTACACATCTTATGAGATGGACCGGTGACACAGCCCAACCCTTTGCTCCCGCCCGTTGATTTATTCGTCGCGCTGATAGATGAAATCGTCGAAGAGCGCCGTGCCGGCGTTCGAGAGGGTGTTGTAGCTGTATAGCGCGACGCGCGCGCCTTTCCAGAAGCCGAAATGAGCCTCGAACGGATCTCCGATATCGGAGAACTGCTCTCCCTCGGCGCTCCATGCGAATTGGAACGCGTTGTCCCGGGCGTTGAAGCTAAGGCGGATCCAGATTGTGTCTCCATTAAACTTCTGTTCACCGGATGGGCCGGCAGAAAGAACTTTGCAGCCGTTCACCATACAAATCCCGGCGCGGAAGTTTTCCTTGCCCATGCAAGCCAGTCCGGCGGATTGTCCTTCCGCCATCTCTGAAAGATCCAGACACACCGTGTAACTGCCCTTGAAGCCCATCAGCTTCTGGGACAGGGTGTTGCGTGCTAATTCGAAGTTCTCAGCCGGAAGGGCGTTCAGAGCCAGTTTGCCGGAATGGGAAGTGAGAGACCAGGCGCTGTCCACGGGGTTGTGGTTCCATTGCCACTGCAGACCGGGCTTCGGGTCGGAAAAGTCGTCTGAAGAGGCGGGCAGGAACGGGCGCACCTTGGCTTTGCGGCCCTTCGCGACCTTTGGTTTGGCCCATCCCGCGACCGGCTCTCCGACACCGTTGCCGTCGTAGTCCTCGCCGATCACCGGCCAGCCTTCCTCCCAGTGCATCGGCTGGAGGTGTACCACCCGGCCCAGCGGATCTTGGAACTGGAAATGAAGGAACCACCATTCGCCCTCCGGCGTGTCCACGATGGCACCCTGATGGGGACCGTTGATTCCGGTCGAGCCTGTCTCCAGCACGATTTTCCGATCATAGGGACCGTAAATGTCTTTTGAACGCAGTACGGTCTGCCACCCGATTTTCACACCGCCCTCGGGTATGCTCAGATAGTACCAGCCGTTCCATTTGTGGATCTTGGTGCCTTCCGCGGTCGGACCGGTGTAGATGGTCACGCCCTCGTCCAGCAGCTCCCGACCATCCGGGGACATCTTGTGGAGGATGATGGGACCGGCACCCTTGAGACTGTGCCCGAGATAAGCCTGGCCGTCCTCATCCCAAAAGGGACAGGGGTCTTCCCAGCGGGGAATCGCTTTCACGCAATGCAGGGGAGACCAGGGACCGGCCGGATCCTCCGCCGTGCTCATGAACAGGCCTTCCTCCGGTGTACAGAAATAGACCCAGAACTTCCCGTCATGCCAGCGGATGGCAGGGGCCCAGCTGCCGCCGGAATAGTGCGCGTTCTCATCCCAGCCCGGCAGATCGAAGCGGTCGTAAATCTGGGAGATGAGCCGCCAGTTGACCAGGTCATCGGATTCGAGTACCTGCATCCCCATGAAATGGAAATCGGAGGCAACCATATAATACTTGTCTCCCACGCGGATGGCGTCAGGGTCGGAATAGTCGGCAGCCAGGACCGGGTTGAGATAACGTCCGTCGCCGGTATCGCCCCAGGTATTGCCGTTGGGTTTCGGGGCGCAGGAAAACAGGCTTGCCGCGACCAGCAGGCAAGGAAGGATTCTATTCATATGAGTAGGATGTATGTCTATTCGTCAATCTGATGATAGAAATCGCCGAAATCGATGAAACCCTGCTCTTTCAGGGTTGTGTCCCGGGTCAATGCGCCTTCGGAACCTCCTTCGATCTGGTCCGTCGGGGTTTCGGGCAAGATGACTACGGTTGCGTCGGGTTTGTTCAGGGCCAGTTTCAGCACGTCGGTCACCTGGCGGGTAATCATCGGGGCCAGCCACTCGAATTCTTCGATCCGACGGTTGTCGATCTCCCGCTCGACTTCCGCACGGATCTCCTCTTTCATCTGTTTCGTGAAAGCCTCGGCTTCTTCATCGTCGACCGGTGGCAGTTCGATCCATCCGAAGAAATCCCTTTCGCGGAAGGAACGTGCGATGTCCCAGGTCATCTGCCGCTTGGAGAAGGAAAGCAGACCTGGCTGGAACTGAGCCAGATATAAGGTTTTCGTCGCTTCGTCGTACTTAAACTTCACGTCCTCCAGCTTGATTCCGTACTGCGCCTTGATATCCGTACGGAGCGCACCGTTGAAACTGAGTTTTTTCTTCTTGTCTTCCCGGACATAGCTGCGGGTGAAAGAAGTGTCCAACTCCAGCACGGAAAGATGCAGGATGGGGGAGATGCCGGTGACGTTCAGTTTGCTGCGGCTCATTTCCGCGAGACGCTGACGAAGGTCTTCGACCTGCCCTTCCAGTTCCGCATTATGCTTCTCGGATTCACGCAATTCGTCCTGCCCGCTCTTGATAAAGGCTTTCCAGATGAGGAATGCCAGGGCAAGGGCGGCCAGCAGAATCAGGCCATACTTCAAGGTCGCTTCAAGGAAGAGTAAGCGGATGCAAAGGGCACCCAGCAGCACGAAGACGACGATAGCGATGATATGCCAGGCTTTTCTTTTCATGGTTTACAGTTTCCAGTCGTCGGTACGGAAGGGCGCGAGCGGGACGCCGCAGGCGTTGAAGACCGTGCCGACGCTCCAGTTACGGAAGCAGTAGCGGACGGCCACGGGTTCCGGGACTTCGGGGCAAGATACGACGTAGCTGGTGCCGTTTTTCTGGCGGGCTTTGGCGGGGTGGAATACTTTGTCGGCGCCGGCCAGTTCGAATCCGTCTACGTCGCAGCCCATCGGGTTGAGGCCCAGGGGACCGACGTTGAAGCTGACGATGGCTTTCCCGTCCTCGACGGTGAAGGACTTGTAGGTCGGCGCTTCCGCCTCGATTCCTTTCACTCCGTAATCGTTCTGAAGTGCGAGGAGGGCGAGACGCTTGCCGACAGCAGGTTTCTGGCAGGGATGGATGGTGCCGTATTCGCCGACATCGACGGTGGCGGCCATGCCGCTGTGGGGAATGGTCTGCAGGGTTTTCTGCTGCGCTTCATAGAAATAGCCGCTGGTCCAGTCGTCGGGTTTCCCATAGGGGTAAGGCGCGATCTGGACGAAATAGAACGGCGCATCCGGGACCTGGAAGAGCTCACGCATCATCTGGACATAGGCGGTCTGAAGACGGATGTACTGCTCCGGGCGGCCGCGGTTGGTCTCACCCTGATACCAGAGCATGCCCTTGAAGGTATAGGGCACGAGGGCGTGGACCTGGCCGTTGTAGAGCAGGCAGGGCTCCTGATGTTGACGCTTGGGGTTTACCTCGCCGGTCTGGAGATAGCTCAGGTCGAATTCGCTGCCGAACTGCTCCCGGATGGTCTTTTCGTTGATCCATGTCTCGATGGAACTGCCGCCCCAGTCGGATTCCAGGATACCGACCGGGATGTCCAGCACGCTCTGGAGATAGTCCGCAAAGAAGTAGGCGGTTGCGCTGGTGTTGGCGACGGCTTCGGGGGTGTGGGTCTTCCATCCTTCCGTGATGACCGTGTCCTGGGGCGTGGTCATGGAGCGCCGGGTGATCTTGCAGACACGGATGGGACGGGATGGCTTGGCCCTGACGATGAAGTCTTCGCCACCACGGGCGGGCTGGGAGCCGTAACCCTTGACCGGCATGTCCATGTTGGACTGTCCGGAGGCAAACCAGACTTCGCCGATGAGGACATTGCGGACCGTGAGTTTCTCCCCGTCGCTGATCACGATATCATAAGGACCGCCTGCTGCCGGGGTATAGACGCGGGCGAACCATTTTCCGGTTTCGGGATCCGCCTTGACGATGGTCTTGCCGCGGGTCCAGCCGGGGCAGATCGTGACTTTCTTGCCGGGGGTGGCGGTGCCCCACAGGGCCACGCCGGTCTGCTGCTGCAGGACCATGTTGTCTCCCAAGAAATTGGGCAACTCCACCTTGGCGGAGGCGGCGACGCTCACCAGGGCGAGCGCAAGGACGAAAAGGAGTCGTTTCATATCGGTTTTTCTTTAGTTATCAGACCTTCTCCTACAAAGCTACCGTATTTTTTTGAAAAAAGCACGAAATCGGTATATTTGCAGGGTCCAAAAATAGAACAGTATTATGGCAAAGATAGAATCCATCGGGATCCTGACTTCCGGGGGCGATGCGCCCGGCATGAATGCGGCTGTCCGCGCCGTCACGCGTGCGGCGATCTTCAACGGATGGAAGGTGTATGGCATCTACCGCGGCTGGGAAGGCCTCATCAACGACGAGGTCAAACCGTTCACCACGGAGAGCGTGTCCAATATCATCCAGCGCGGCGGTACGATCCTCAAGACCGCGCGCAGCGATCCGTTCCGCACCCCGGAAGGGCGTGCGATTGCTGCAAAGACACTCAAGAAATATAAGATCGACGCCCTGGTCGTGATCGGCGGCAACGGGTCGCTTTCCGGCGCCGAGGAGCTGGCGCACGAGCACGACGTGCCGGTCATCGGCATTCCCGGGACCATCGACAACGACCTCTACGGCACGGACAGCACCATCGGCTACGATACGGCGCTCAACACCATCGTCGAGTGCGTGGACAAGATCCGCGACACGGCCTGCTCCCACAACCGCATCTTCTTCGTGGAAGTGATGGGGCGCGACGCAGGCTTCCTGGCGCAGAACAGCGCTATCGCGGCCGGCGCCGAAGCGGCGATCATCCCCGAGGACAAGACGGACATCGACCAGCTTGCGACCTTTATCGGTCACGGCATCCGCAAGTCCAAGAACAGTTCGATCGTCATCGTATCCGAGAAGGACGGCGGCGCCATGCACTACGCCGAGCGCGTCCGCAAGGAGTACCCGGAGTATGATGTGCGTGTCTCCATTCTGGGTCACCTGCAGCGGGGCGGAAAGCCCAGCGCCTTCGACCGCATCCTGGCGAGCCGCATGGGCGTCGCGGCGATCGAAGCTCTCAAGGAAGGCCAGCGCAACGTCATGATCGCCATCGACCAGGACCAGATGCGCTATATCCCGATCGCCAAAGCCGTCAAGATCGACAAGCCCATCGACCGCGAGCTGCTGACCGTGCAGGATACGCTGTCCATCTAAAAGCTTGCGAAAATGCAAAGAAAGGGCTCTGGCATCAACCAGAGCCCTTTCTTTTGTGGAGGTGGGCGGACTCGAACCGCCGTCCAAACAACGCACCAGGTGGCTTTCTACATGCTTATCCGTCCTTTGGTTTTCGTTTCCGGTATGCGGGAAGGCGCGCTTATCCGGAACTTATCCCCTGAATCTTGGCGGAGGATAGGGGAGTCGCTCCGTGCATCCGGTCTGGATGATACCCCGT
>CAMJHJ010000053.1 GCA_946405485.1 uncultured Bacteroidales bacterium
ACTCGACCAAACTCCAGAAGGAACTCGGTTGGGAGCCGTCCCTGCAGTTTGAAGAAGGGATCGAGAAGACTGTCCGCTGGTATCTGGACCACCAGGACTGGCTGGACAACGTGACTTCCGGCGACTACCAGAAATACTACGAGACGATGTACGCCGGCCGCTAAAGGCGCTGGCCTAGAGTCCGGAGGCCGTGACATTTGAAGTGCATTCCCCGAAGGGATCAATCACTCGCACTTCAGATGTCACGGCCTCCGGACTTTGCTAGTCTTCAATGATGACCTTTACCGGGCCGATCAGACCGGCGTGCGGCGTGCCCTGGTAAGGGGAAGGGATGGTCTGGTAATGGTTGGAAAGCGAACTGTAAACCAGCACTTCGATGCGGTTCCTGCCCCGGCGCACATAGCGGCTGATATCCAGCCGGTAGGGTGAAGCCAGCAGCACGTCGACTCTCTTACCATTGACACTCACCTCGCAGGTCGCGTCCACTTCGCCCAGATCCAGCAAAACCCTCCGGCCCTTGTCCCGGATGCGGATATCCTTGCCATAGCGGATCCCGCCCGAGAAGAAACGCAATGCTCCCGCCTCCGTCCAGTCTCCGGCTGCGAGCCGGCCGCCCCGGCAACCCAGTTTCACCGGTTCGGTGAAGAATGCGGCGCCCGGATGGTCCGGTACCGCTTCGTGGGTGACGGTAACGGTTGCAACGCCGGTTTTCTCCGGCAGGCGGTCTGCCAGGTAGCGGAGTACCGGATGACCGTCGGTCGCCACACCTTCTCCGGTCTGGCGGAAAGGGACGGCGGTTCCGTCCACGAGGATTTCATGGATCGGTCCTGCGGTTTCGAAAGCCATGGAGACGGTACCGGGGGCCGTTTCGAAACGGGCCATTCCGGATTCTTTCCTGCATACGAAGGGGACAAAGGGGGTGCCGTACCAGCGGGAAGCCACGATGGGATCGTACATGCCATGCTCCTCCGGGAGCGGCGTGCCTTCGGGGTAGAGCATCACCATGCTGCGGTCGCGCGGGTCTACGGTCCTGGAAACCATTCCTTTCAGGCTGTATGCCGTCTTCCGGGTGTCCTTATAGGCGAGGACCAGGCTGTGCGGACCTTTCGTGAGATTGACACTGTCCCCGGAGACGGCCTGTCCGTCGATCAGGATGCGCCAGGGCGTGATGCCGCGTGTGAACAGGGTGTAGCGTCCATCGGCCGGGACATCCAGGTCTGCGGCGAAAAGCTGGTGTCCGCCCTGGTCCAGGATTAGGAAACGGTCGTCCACTTTGGATTTCAGGCCGTGCCAGCCCTGGCTGCCGGGGCTGTTGAAGACGCCGTACTGCCAGGAGAAATAATAGGGAGTCGTCCAGTCCGGGGCGTCTGGGCCGATGTGCTCCAGCATCTCGTCCAGATCCGTTTCGGGCGGCAAGATGACCGTACGCATGTACGGGGCATAGCCATAGACCGCTTCGACGGAAGAACTTTCCATCCCGGTGGGATAACAGTGGAACGCGCGTGCCTCGACGCCGATACAACCCTCACTCGCGGGCAGGCGGAAGTCACCCCAGCGGTTGTCCATGGTCGGGATGACCTCGATATCCCATTCCCCTTGAAGGTTGACTTCCCGGCGCTGGGCAAAGACGGACATGTCCGTGATCTTTTCGCTGGTCTGGGGGATTCCGCGGGAAAAGACCAACAGCATCGAGTTGCCGGTCGGACCGTCATATTTCACCGTGGTGCAACCTTCCCGGCTGTTTACGATGTCGATAGGGGTGATGGTGCCATGCATGGCGTCCCAGCGCTCGACCTTTCCCTTGGCGCGGAAGGTCATATCCTCGCCGGACACGACATCCATCACCATGTATACATCCTGTTTCCCGACCCGGCGGTGGAGGACCTTGCCGCGTCCGGAGCTTGTGACGAAATCAGGCGTGATCCGGGAGCGGATGTCGCGTACGAGGGCGTCCGTCTGATCCGCCTGGAAACGGGCGCTTGCTTCGATGCCGGGCATGTCGCTGTCTACGGTCAGGACGATGCCTCCGGCGCGGATGAATTCCCGGACCTTTGCGAGCGTCTCCTGATGCATCGCGCGTGTGCCGGCAAGGATCAGGACCTGATAACGCTCATCGGCGACTTCCAGCGCCTTCTTGTTCACGACGGCTTTCTGAAGCGACTGGAAGTCGATGAAATCATAGTCCAGGCCGTGTTCGCTGAGTGCCATCGCGACATTGAACGTCAGGTCCGCCTTGGCTTCCGGATAGGCCTGCATCGTCTCGGTGGGGTACAGGACCGCGATGTCGCAGACATGGACGCCCTGGCTCAGAACGAAACTCATGCGCTCCGCGTATTTCAGCCAGTACTTCATGTGCGGCCAGTAAGGCATGCGGAAATGGAAGCAGGGCGGCGCCCATTCCCACCAGCCACCATGGGTGGAATAGTACAGGCCATGCATACAAAGCAAGTTGCCTCCGGCGATCAGATGATGGTCCAGCTGACGCGTGAGCACGCCGCCGTTGGCGTCCCAGCCCATGCTGTGGAAGGCTTCCAACCAAGTCCGCGGGCGCTCGTAAAGGTGCGCGATGCTGCTGGACACCTTGGTCTGGCGGAAACTGCTGCCCCTCGAGGGAGCGTCGTTGCCCGGAGCCGTGAACCAACTGATGGCGCGGAAATAGTCCAGGTATTGCAGCGGACGCAGGCCGCGGCCCTCGGGATCGCAGCCGTAGATCAAGCCCCGTTCGGCATTCCAGTCGAAGACCGGCTTGAAATAGCGCTCTTCGGCAAGTTGCGTCAAGACTTCTGCATAGTCCAGCCGGAAACGGGCAGCATCCTCGTCTATTTCACTGTCCTTCGTAGCGAAGAGGGCATCCAGATGGGGCAGGGGATCATATCCTTTGCGCGCGAAGAAGATGCTGTCCATCCTTTCACACCAGGATCGGATGTCCAGGTAGTACATCAGTTCATCCTGGAAGAAGTAATTCATGCCTTCCCGGGCCTCGGCATCCATGTTGTCCTCAAAGGGCTGGAAGTAATCTTCGACCATCCGGCGTCCGAAGTCGGGATGGAGTTCCGGCGCCGGGGTGGTGTAGATGGCTTCAAATCCGAGATTGTCGGGTGTCTCGCGCAGGCTCACGATACGGAGCGATCCCAGGTCTTCCATCTCGGAGGCACTGAGCCGGTCCGTCTTGAGGATGATTTTCTTTTCCAGATGTCCCGGATAATCGATAAAGCCGGGACCGAAGCGGATGCTGTCGACGATCTCACCGTTTTTAGGCCATCCGATCACATAATCATCCATACCGAGGCCGATGCCCCGGGCGGCACAGCGTTTCGAAAACTCATTCCATATCTTCCGCCATTCCGGGGACAGGACTCGCGGCTCACCGCCGCTGACGCGACCGCAAGGACCGTGCCCCTGGGCATTGATCGCCGTATCCACCGCTGCGTGCGTATGGTTGTAACTTACGTTGAGGCCGTCTGTCGAGGCGTCTGCCAGGATGTCCAACTGTTCTGTCAGACGGTCCAGGTCCAGCGGATCGCCCGTCCACCAATAAAAGGGGACATTGCCGTAGCCCTTGGGAGGGTCGGCGAATCCTTTGCGGATATCGATCTCACCGGTGCGGGAGGGCCAGCCTTTGTGGTACTGGGACGTAATCTGCTGGGCATAGGCGCTCCCGGGGCAGGTAATGGCAAAGAAAGCTGAGAAGAGGAATAAAAACAGTCGGACTTGTCTCATGATTCCGTTTAATCTTTTCTAGGACCAGGTTGGTATCATTGTTGCATCACAACATACGAAATTAGTATTTTTTGTGCGTTATTTCGTCAAAAAAGCTATATTTGTACAAACCAAATCATTTAATGATGAAGAAAATTCTTTGTTCTATCTTTGCGGCATCCTTGATGCTGCTGGGTACGAGCGCCTATGCGCAGCTTGCTGTCGGCGCCGGTTATGTCAATTCGAAGCAGACGCTGAAGACGAGCCAGACTACTTTCTCTGCTCCGACCAACGGTTTCTATGCCGGTCTCGAGTACAATGTCCCCGTGGGTGACTTCTTCGGTCTCTCCGCTGGTGTAAACTTCGAGTACCTGATGTCCAAGAACTATTCTCTCTCTGTGGTCAGCGGTGATTTCAAAGAGCAGTACATCAATGCTCCCGTGCATATCAACGTCGGCTTCCCCTTGGCTGACGGTATCCGTTTGTTCGCGTTTGCCGGTCCGACCTTCAGCTATGCCCTGTCCGGCAAAGTGTCTGTCGGCAGCATGAGCTATGATGTCTACAAGACGGAGAGCTACAACCGTTTCGACGTCCTTGTCGGCGGTGGTGCCGGTCTGGACCTGATGAACAAGATCCGCCTGCAGGTCGGCTATGACCTCGGCATGTTCAACAAGTTCCCGAAGAATCATGACGGCAGTGAGGCTACGACCAAGCTGAACCGCAACCAGCTTTATGCCGGTATCGCGTTCCTCTTCTAATTGATTTTTCGTATCTTTATGGGGTCGGTCCTGAGGACTGGCCCCTTTTTTTGTTATGAGAAGACTCCTTCCGCTCCTGTTGGCAGCTCTGTGCGCCTGCTTTCCGCTTTCCGCCCGCTCTTTGACGGTCGGGAATGCGGATTTCCGTTCCGAAATCCGTTTTCAGGGACACCGTTTCACCGGCGCATGTTTCACTGATCTCCGGTCGGGGCGGGTGCTGACGGCAGATGCGCAGGTGCCGCTTTTCGAGCTTAGTATCGACGGATGCATGGTCACCTCCAACGATCCGGTCTGGAACTATGAAGGTCGGACGAGCCGGACCCTGAAGAACAGAGGGACCGTGGTTACGTATGCTTTCCGGGGCCGAGGAGCCTTGAAAGGGCTTCGGCTGGCCTGGGACCGGGAGTATTTCCCGGAAGATGCTTTCATCCGGGAGCGTCTGCGGCTGCAAAGCGATGGAAGGAGCATACATCATCTGACGAATCTTGACGGGGCCAACCATCTGGTCTTCCCGCGATACACCTTTTCTTCAGAAGGCCCGGTCCGGGCCAAAGAGCAACGCATCGGCACTTTCCGCAAGAAGCGGGCGTTCCCGGAGCATCACATGTTCCACACGGACAGCACCTTGTTTGATCTGGATGCCGGGGGCAGGGAGGTCAAGGGACCGTTCCTGATCCTTTCCGCGCCCGGGTACAAGCTGGTCACTTCCTATGAACACGCTTCCCAGGACAACAGCTTTGCCGGCAAGGGGAAGCCGGCGGCGACGGTTGAGGGTAACGACGGAAGCCAGGGTGTAGAAGGGGACGTCCTGGCTTTGACGGACGATGATTTCTGGTTTATCGGTACCTTCGCGTCACTCTCGGCTGCCGGTCAGCTGACGCTGGGGAACCGGATCCGGCACGGCGGTTATCTGGACGGGGAAGAGATCCCTTCCGAGGGTTGGTACGAGACGGTCTGGTCCACGCTCAGCATCCTGCCGCCCGACGGGGATGCCGATGCCGCGATCGCCGGGTATCTTCTGGACAAGATTACGGACAACGCGGAGTCTCGCGTGGCGGATTTCTATTACAATACCTGGGGCATGCAGCGTCAGGGCAAGGATCTGTATGGGGTGATGACCGAAGAACGCCTGCGTGAGGAGATCCGCTATGCGCACGAGTGCGGGGCGCAGACCTTTGTCATCGACGACGGCTGGCACGAGACCTTCGGTCACTGGGTATGTAACCCGACGCGTATTCCCTCGGGCCTGCGGGCCCTGACGGCCTACATGGATTCCCTGGGCATCCGTCCGGGCATCTGGCTCTCACTGCCGGGTGCCGGCGCGCAGACGGAAAGGGCGCTCGCTCATCCGGAGTGGATCATCAAGGATGCCTCCGGCCAGCCGGTTTTGGGGCAGTGGAAGAATCCGGTGTACGATCTCGTCGGCCCGTATTACGATTGCCTGCTCGCAGATATGAAGGCGCTTTGCGACGAAGGCATCCGCTTCTTCAAATGGGATGCGATGAATACGATGAGCAGCACGCTGCCCGGCCTGGATCACGGGGATGCGTCATACTCACCGAGGGAGCGGGCGGACCGGTACAATTACTTGTTGCCCTTCTATGTCACCCGGCTGATGCGCGAACTGCGTGAGTATTGTCCGGACGTGGTGGTGGAAATCGACCTGACGGAGCCGGAACGATGCCTGATCGGCCTCCAGGTGCTACAGGAAGGCAAGTATTATTTCATCAACAACGGATCCTCCAAGTATAACGACTATTCCCGGTACCGGACACGGAGCGTGCGTACGGTAATCAACAAATACGCGGAATTCATGCCCCAGGAGGTCTTCACTTACGCCGTATATCCCCATGACATGGATCCGGACCATGCCTTGGACTATAATGTCACGACTGCGCTGACGGCCGGTCACGGCATCTGGGGCAACCTGGCGCTGATGACGCCGGGACAGCGCGCCCGGGTCAAGTATTATTTTGACCGGGCTTCGCAGGTATTGCCCCATGTGCGCGGGGCTATGGTGGAACGGACCGGGGCGGTGGACGATACGCCGGAGGTGTATATGCAGCGCAGTTTCGAGACCGGATATGCGCTTGTGACGGCTTTCAGCGGGAATGCGTATGCCGCGGACTGGCCGGTGGCGGTCGATCCCGCCGCGGTGCTGGGAGTGCTGGATCACCCTTTTTCCCTTTGTGGGGACGGGGTGTTGCTGCCTCTGAAACTGACGGGACCGGAGGATTGCGCCTCGGCCTTTGTCCTGGGTGATCGGGGCGATGGTCCGGCCGTCCTTTCTTCGACCGGTCGGCTATCCGATATCATTCGGGAAGAGGATGGGCACCTGCGGCTCAAAGCCTTGACAGACACGGACATACAGGTTCGGCTCCGGGACGGTCGTACTTTCGGCGTCCATCTTCCGGCTGGAGGCGAGACCGTTCTTTAACGCTGATTCCTTTCCTCTCTTAAGATGGCAGGGGTGTAACGGAGGATCTGCCCGACGCGTCGCAACTGCTTGCGCGGTTCGCTGAAGAGGCGATACAGGAACTCCAGGTGCATTTTCACCATCCAGTCCGGGGCACGCTTGATGCCCAGGCCTGCGCGGAAGTTGAATACGGCTCCGACGGGAATGACCACGCCGCGGTGAAGAAGGGGAGTGAGCCGGGCGGCGAAGAACTCCTGTTTCGGCGCGCCGAGGGCCACCCAGACGATGTCGGGTCCGGCAGCGTTGACCGTCGCGGCAATGCCTTCATAATCAAAGTCTTCCGCTTTTTCGAAGGGGAGTTCGAGGAAGAGCATGTCCGAGATGCGCGGATCCACCTTGGACAATTCCGCCCTGAGTGCGTCCAGCACCTCCCGGGAGGCGCCGAGGAAGGCCATCGTATATTTCCGGGCTCCGGTCAGGTCGCGAAAGATGTCGCTGCCGCAATACTGCTCCGGCTTGAAGCCGTACAGGCGCTTGAGGTAGACCGGCACCCACGAACTGTCGCAGATGGAGAATATCGCTCCTTGCACGACGGCGCGGTAGGCCGGGTCCTTGTGGACCTGGACCAGCACATTGCCATCGGCTACGCAGACGTAAGCAGCGCCGGACTCCGGCCCGGCGGGCAAGCTCCGACCCTGGCTACGTCCATCCTCGCTTCGCTGCGGCTGAGTAACGCCAGGGTCGGACTTGCCCACCCGGGCGCAGTGGGCATCGATCCGCTCCAGCGCTTGCTCGCGCGAGAATTCGTAGGGGATATGGAAGTATTCAGGCATTTCTTTACGCAAAGATATTAAAAGATATTATTTGTTATCTTTGTAGAAGGATGGTTTCTCCGAAAATGCTGAAGGTCCTTATCAATGCATATGCCATTTCTCCCGACCGGGGCAGTGAACCGGGGATGGGTTGGAATTGGTGTGTGCGACTTGCTAAAGAGTGTGAACTGTTCATCATCACGGAAGGGGAGTTCCGGGATGAGATCGAGCGTGTGCTTCCGGCTCTGCCCCAGGCCGCCAACATGCATTTCCATTATCTTCCGGTCAGCGACCGTGTCCGGCGGATGTGCTGGAACCAGGGCGACTGGCGCTTTTATTTCCATTATCGTCTTTGGCAGAAACGGGCGCTGGCTCTCGCACGGGAGATTTGCCAGGCCGAGCGCATAGACATCATCCATCAGCTGAATATGGTAGGCTTCCGGGAGCCGGGGTTGCTGTGGAAGATATCGGGTATTCCTTATCTCTGGGGTCCCATCGGAGGTATGGCTCTTACTCCTGTCCGTTACTTTAGGGAGGCCCCACTCTCAGAGAGAATTCAGATTCACTTCAAGAATCTATTTAATCGGATTCAGAGGAAGTATTCTCCTGGTGTTATACAGGCGATACGACATTCGAAGGTAGTAATATGCGCCACGAGAGATGATTATGATCTCGTCTCTCGTTATCATCGTGCAAAGGCAGAGCTGATCAACGAAACAGGCACTTCCGTGGTTTCTACCCCGATTCAGCGCAATCATTCTCCACTTCACATAATCTGGGTTGGGAAATTCATGCATCGTAAGCAGTTGGGTCTGGCGCTGAAAGCTTTTTCCGCCTTGTCCAGGCAGGATGTCGTATTGGATATCGTCGGATCCGGTACAGATGATGAGGTAAAACAATACCATGCTTTAGCGGAAAAGTTGAATGTTTCTAGTCAGATTAATTGGCATGGTCAAGTGAACCACGATGAAGTGGGCGTGTTGATGGATTCCGCTGATATTTTCTTTTTTACCAGTGTCAGCGAGGCCACTTCCACCGTTACCATGGAGGCGATTTCGCATGGCCTTCCGGTTGTGTGTTTCGATACTTGTGGTTTTGGCCCGCTCGTCGAACACGAAATGGGGATTAAAATACCTCTTGGAGTTCCGGAAGAGAGTGCCGGATTGTTCGCTTCTGCCATCCGGAAACTTGTGGATGATCCGGCATTGAGAACAAGGATGTCACATGCTTGTTACCGGAAGTCACCCGAACTATCCTGGGATTTTAAGATCAGGAAAGTTTTGTCGTTGTACCGGGAAATCACAAAAGCTTGATTACGCTTATCTCCATGAAATCCTTATTTTCCCATTAGAAGGATCCACAAATGATTCGGGCTTCAAGGGAAAGATGCAATCGATTTCCGGTTGTTCGTAGGTAGTATGGAACTGGTTTCCCGTGAAAACAAAATTCCCCTTTAAGTCCTTGATGCTGAATAAGCAGGAAAAGCCCTTCAGATTGCTTTCGGGCATATAGTTGATGATATTGTCCGTGACCGTGAAACGCTCAACCAGCCAAGGCTGCAACAATTCGATGAAAGGGAATGGTTTAGATTTAATGTTGTAGGTGTTACCGGAGAGGATGATCTGCCGCCCTCCCATACTGAGGGCGCGGCTCTTTTTAGGGTTGCTAATCCGCTGTAGTTCGAATGTGTTCCCATTGCACTCATATGTCAGAGGCGGACGGTCTCCGTCAAAAAAAGAAAGATTCGTGCATTGATTGTCATTGAACAGCGCATGGTCCACCCCACTCAATTCTATATTCCCTGCATTGGACTCAAAGAAGGTAGACCGGGTGATACATACCGAATCAGCGCCATGGTCCCGTCCTACGATGGAAACCGGGCCGCAAAGGATGGCGTTGGGATACCTGTAAACCGAGCAGTTGTCCATTCTGAACAGATCCAGATGCCCGCTTTCCTTGTCTCGCGCGACATTTGATATTTCGATGGCGAACTGTGACGTCCGGACATGGCAATCGTTCAATACGATCTTGCTGATATCCTGTCTGTAGTTGTAAATCTCCAACAAGGAGCCCTGCCCGTCGGAGTTGACACGGTTCAAAACGATTTCGGCCTGGGTGGGGGCGAGGTAGTAATAAAGCACAGGCTTCTCCGCGCCGGTGTCACTGCCGTAGCCATTGATGAAGTCCTCGTTATCAACAAAGGTCAGGTCGTTGATTTCAATGCGGTGCCCAGTAGTCTGAGAACTGAGTATGCATTCCGTGTTATAGCGACGTCCCCAGATTGTCGCCCGGGAATCCCCTTTGTCGGAAGGAAGGATAAGTCTGACTCCGTTACCGTGAATGACGACATCTTCTCCGTTCATCCGGATATCCTTCCAACGATGGATGAAATAAATGCTTCGGGTTATATTGATGTCATTGAATTTCATGATGTTGGACAAAATCTGCCAGTCATCCTCCGGGATGGATTCTCTGGTAAACAGCCGGTCGTCTATGGACCCTGCCCATGTCCCTTTCAGGTCAACGTGACTGAAAACAGCATGTAGGGAGTCGGTGTTTGCTTCAATGGATGTCCGGTCGCCGATAATGGTACCATTCCGTATCATGCCATTCCCGGCGAATGACAAAACCGTGTTATTTGACAAGGTAATGGTCTCTCCGGCCAAATCTATCTCGCGGTCAATGACTTTCCGAGAGGATTGACCGTTGGCCGGAATCCACGCCAGTGCCAGCAGGAAGATGAGGCGGGTGTACATTGTCTGCGAAAATGTGATCTCAATGAAGGGTTGACAGACTGGAAATGGTATGGGGGCTCGAATTCCCGATCAAATGCTTTTTTTTCAGCCGGTCTCCCAGATAAGAGAAATAAATCAGATTGCCTTTCCTGAATCTAAGCATACGGAGAATGTTGAGCAGGGTGCGGTTCCCGTTCGGGATCACGCGCCATATCAGACCGGGATAATGCGGCTTCCCGGAGTGGATCTTCCGGACTTCGTCCAGATAACCTTTGAGCTGGATCGTCGACAGGCAATCCTTTCTTCTCCTGTATGCTGAGAGGGGGGTGTTGACGTAAAAGATATCAGTCGCTTCGGCGAAGCGCATCCACAGGTCATAGTCTCCGGCGTATTTGTAGGCTAGATTCAGCGGGCCTACACGATCCAGCAGTCTTTTCCTCCAGAACATACCCTCCTGCATGGCGAAGCCCAGCAATTCGTCTCTACACCATCCATTGATGAAATCCCGTCTGGTACGGATCGCGTTCTTCGGTAGTATATGCGTAATCATACCGTCAGAAGAGAGATAGGCGTTCCGGCCGTTAATCCACTCGACATCTTCGAAGGTCGAAAAAATCTTGTTGACAGTATGTAATGCTCCCGGGAGATACATATCGTCCGCATTCAACCATGCCAGCACATCCCCTGTGGCATGCGCAAACCCTTTGTTGATGGCGTCATACATTCCATTGTCCGGCTCGCTGATATAAAAGGCAAGCGAATCGCGATACTTCTCAATGATGTCCTGCGTCCCGTCTGTCGACCCTCCGTCGATGATAATGTATTCCAAATACTCATAATCCTGGGAGAGGACGGAGCGGATGGTTTGTTCGATGTATTCCGCCATATTATAGCAGGCGGTAACGATGGATATCTTAAGCATGGTTGACGTCATTTGATAATTGTTTTCAGCGCATTCGCCAGTCTTTCTTTGCCGCGATCGAACGCTAGTTCATTCTCATATAATCGGATGGTATCTTCCCTGTCGAGATCAAGGTTTTTAAGTTTTTGTAAAGCCAGCCGGAAGGATGCCAGGTCGTTGTATTCCAATACGGCCCCGGATTTGACAAAAGAGCCGTAGCCGCGCGCTGATACGCTATGGCAGATGACGGGGAGACCATGGCTTAACCCATCGAGGATACGCATTTTCTTGCCACTGCCAAGAAAAGTCGGGCAGATGTAATACTTTGCCGCAGCCAGGATGGGCTCCATACTTTCAGGCGAGGGTATGACGCGGATGCCGTGCCGTGCCGCCAGGTCCAAAAGTTTATTGGAAGGGCTCCTCCCCGCAATCGTCAGCGATGCTGCCGGAAACTGTTCCTTGAGAATGGGGAAATAGTGCTCAATCCAGAAAAGGAGGGATTTCTCTGTTTGCATATCATTCAATCCGCCCGTAATCAGGAATCTGGGCTCATCTACAGACGGATAGACTGGGTGGGACTGGCGGGTATCTTCAAAGGATCCGACCGCTTCGAATCTTTCTGTCCCGGTCCCATAGTTTTTCTTAAGAGATTGAAGGTCTTCCTCCGTCAGCGTGATGTTCAAGTCGGACATCCTGACGGCCTCGCGTTCAAACCTGCGTACCCAGAAAAGCGTAGGAAGTCGGAGCAACGCCTTAGAGTTGTCGCGGAAGAATTCGTATTGATAGTTGTGGTGTACGGTGATGATGCGGATGCCTTGCCTCTTGAAATGACCGATCAGTCCGTGAGACACCATACAGGTATCAAAGACCACGGTGTCAAATCTTTGTTTGTCTGCATAGTTCGTAAGTAGGCGGAAGGGATTCGAGCGTCCTGTGAGCAGGTCTAAGCCCTTTTTAAAACGGCTTCTGTCATTGCGCAGGGGAATCGCTTTGACTTTGGGATTCAAACCCTCGACGACCGAGTTTCCTTTAACCGGATAGAGGAGGGTTATTTCATCAGAAAGTTCTGCAAATGCGTTGATGTAAGCTTTTGTGCCGATAACGCCGCCTCCGTAACCGTCTATGTAATGATATGTGATATATAACAGATTCATTCTGTATGTAATCTTAAAGGTTTATCTGCCGTAGCGGATGTGGGCTGAAATCTCCCGCATTTTGCTGATAATCATTGCAGACAGGCACGGAGAGTA
>CAMJHJ010000054.1 GCA_946405485.1 uncultured Bacteroidales bacterium
CGATCTTCGCCTTCTCGGCCGCCTCTTTCAGGCGCTGGAGGGCCATCGGGTCCTTCTTCAGGTCGATGCCGCCGTTCTCCGCGGCGAACTCGCCGGCCAGCCAGTCGATGATGACCTGGTCGAAATCGTCACCGCCCAGGTGGGTGTCGCCGTTGGTGGACTTCACCTCGAAGACACCGTCGCCGAGTTCCAGGATGGAGATATCGAAGGTACCGCCGCCGAGGTCATAGACCGCGACTTTCATATTCTTGTTCTTCTTGTCCAAACCGTAGGCCAGGGCCGCGGCCGTAGGCTCGTTGATGATACGCTTGACGTCCAGTCCCGCGATCTTGCCGGCCTCCTTGGTGGCCTGACGCTGAGAGTCGGAGAAATAAGCCGGAACCGTGATGACGGCCTCTGTAACTTCCTGACGCAGATAATCTTCCGCGGTCTTCTTCATCTTCTGAAGAATGATGGCCGAGATCTCCTGAGGAGAATAGAGACGGCCGCTGATGTCGACGCGGGGCGTGTTGTTGTCGCCACGGACGACCTTGTACGGCATGCGGGCCACTTCCTTGCCGACCTGGTCATAGGTCTCGCCCATGAAACGCTTGATCGAGAAGATGGTGTTGCCGGGGTTGGTGATAGCCTGGCGCTTGGCCGGGTTGCCGATCTTCCGCTCGCCGCCTTCGGTGAAAGCGACGACGGACGGGGTGGTGCGCTCACCCTCGTTGTTGATGATGACGGTAGGCTGATTGCCTTCCATGACTGCGACACACGAATTGGTGGTGCCGAGGTCGATTCCAATGATTTTTCCCATATTATTCTGAATCTTTAATTATTATTCTGTCTGCCCGCCAGTCTTGGCGGCGATCCTATTCTATCCAATCCCGTGCCACTCGTTTTTTCTGCCAAATTGTCATACCGGCGTTGCAATTGCGGCCGGGAAATCGTAATTTCGCAGTCACTCACACCCAACACGATGGAATACCGGACCCTGCCCCCTGCCGAATACGCCGACCTCGAAGAGCGTATCCTCTACGAAGACAACCACTTGCTGATCGTCAACAAAGCGGTCGGCGATATCGTGCAGGGAGACAAGACCGGAGACGAATGTCTGGCTGAGACCTACAAGGCCTTCCTCGCGCAGCGGGACGGGAAACCGGGGAAAGTGTTCCTGGGTATCCCTCACCGGCTGGACAGGCCGGTCAGCGGCATCACGGTGCTGGCCAAGACATCCAAAGCCCTGGAACGCCTTTCAGCCCAGTTCCGCGAAGGGCAGGTCCACAAAACCTATTGGGCGCTCTGCTGCGCCCGTCCCGAGCCGGCGGAGGCACACCTGAAAGACTGGATGGTCCGGAACGAGAAACAGAACAAGAGCTATGTCATCGGAAACGGTGACACGCCCAAGCCGGACGCCCATCCGGACGCGAAACGCGCCGAACTGAAATATCGTTTCCTGTACAGTACGGACCGCTACCACCTGGTCGAGGTTGAGCTCCTGACCGGACGGCACCACCAGATCCGCTGCCAGCTCTCACACATCGGCTGTCCGATCAAAGGGGACCTCAAATACGGTGCGCCCCGGTCCAATCCCGATGGCGGGATCTGCCTCCACGCCCGCAACGTACGGCTGATCCACCCCGTCCGGAAAACGGAACTTGACGTCACGGCTCCCGTCCCTTCCACCTGGAAAGGACTCCGCCCCTAGCGTTTCCTCAACGAATCCACGTATTCCTCCAACCATTGCGTCGGCGTCTTCCCTTCGAAGAGCCGGAATGCCATGTTGAACGATACGGTCGTATGGAAACCCGACAGGGTTGACACGTCTTCCATCTTGAGATGAGGGTCTTCCTTCAGCAAGCCTATGGCATGCTGGATACGATACCAGTTGACAAATTGCCGGAAATTACGTCCCGCATAATAATTGATATTCTTCGAGACATAGGCTTTATTGGAGAACACTGCCCTGGAGAGTTCCTCCAGGCCGATGGATTCTTCCAGATAGGGTTTCTTCTCCTCCATGTACCGCACCACCCGCAAATAGACCTCGTAGCCGCGTTTCCCGGCTGCGCCAGGCGCTGCGGCAGAGGATTCCCGGTCAGGTCTGCCATCGGGTGTTCCGGCTTTTTCTTCTTTTTTACCCCCTGTCTCTCCCCTCCCTGTCCGGGATGCGGTCGCTGCCAGCAACGAACCCGCAAAGGAAGCGGCAAAGGCGCAGGGAATACCGCCCCGGAGAGAGAGACCCGGGATGATTCCTCCCAGAAAAAGCATGCAGACGGACACGGAAAACATGGCTGAGAACACAGACCTGACAATGATTTTTTTCATAATGTTAAGTTTTTTGATTGAAAAATAAGAAAAATAAAGGCACTGGAAAGCCTAAGCTCCAATGCCCTCTGTCAGATTTTTCTGTTTTTTATAGGTTTTGATTCTTTTTTTTGGAACGCGCCATCTTGATAGTCTCAAAACCCTTCCCGTAAACGCCCGTTACGGACGAGACGGAGAGGAAGGCATCCGGATCGATGACCTTGATCAGCTTGAGCAGGATGTTGAGGTCAGTCTTCCGGGTCAGCACCATCAGCACTTTCGTGTCGGTTTGCGTGAACCATCCCTTGCCATCCAAGGCGGTCACTCCGCGATGAAGGTCCCGTGTGATCGCATCCGCGATTTCCTCATACTTATGGGACAGGATGAAGAGCTGCACGGACTGGCGGGAACCGGACAGATAGATATCAAGGACGGAACTGCAGATCGCGATGAGGACCAGGCCATACACGACATTGATAATCTTGTCTGTGAACGGGACCAGGCTGCCATCCGGCAGATAGGACGGGACCAGCAGGGACGAGAGAATGATCACGACATCCATCGCCAGGATCATGCGCCCGGGAGATACATTCCGATACTTATTGACAATCAAGGCGATGATATCCGTGCCGCCGGTGCTTCCTCCCTGTGAGATCGTCATCCCGATGCCGGCACCTGCCATGATGCCGCCGATGATGACACACATCAGCTTGCCGTTGTCGAGGGCCAGGGTCTGCACGAAATCATGCGGGATCACCGTCTGGAAAAGGTTGAGACCGACAGAGGCGATGATGATCGCATAGACGGTCTTGGTTCCGAAGGATCTGCCCAGAATGAACAGCGCGGCGACCAGCAGGATCGCATTGATGGCGAAATAGGAGTAACCGATCTTGATCGCGCCTCCGGTCGCGTACTGGATGATGGATGCGATACCCGTCACGCCGCCGCCCACCAGGTTGTTGGGAACGAGGAAGATGGTCCACCCGAGCACGTAGCACAGGATGCCTACCGTGATGAGGAAGTACTCCTTAAAGAAATGAAAGATCTTCTTGCTGTCCATATCGCTTATCATTCGGTCTTTTTCTTCTTGTTCAGCTGGATACCGGACTTGATCTGCTCAAAGCCCTCGCCATAGACATTGTTGGCCGGAGAGACGGAGATGAAAGCCGTCCCGTCCAGGTCCTTGATCGTACGGGTCACCTGATGGACCTCCTTCTGGCGCATCACGATCAGCAGAACCCTTTTCTCCTGCTTGGTGTACCAGCCGACGGCCTGGATGGCGGTGACACCCCGGTTCATCTCCTTGATGATATAGTCCGCGATCTCCTCGTATTTCTCAGAAAAGACCATCATCTGCACGGCGGAGCGGCCTCCGATCAGCACCGCATCCACGACGGGGGCGGAGATCAGGATCATGATGAAGCCGTACACCAGGTCACTGAAAGCTTTATCGGGCAGCAAAAGCATGGACAGGACGATCACGCAGTCGGTGACCAGGAAGAAACGGCCCGGAGAGACAGGCCAGAACTTGTTGACCATCAATGCGAGGATGTCACTGCCTCCCGTGCTCCCTCCATTGCGGAAGATGATGCCCAGACCCACGCCCTCCAGCAAGCCGGCGATGGCGGGGATCAGGATTCTCTCCGGAACATAGAGAAAGTGGCCTTCCAGGCTGTGGGCCTGCGGAAAAAGCGAGAACAACTTGAAGATCACGCTCGCCAGCGCGATGCAGTAAATCGTCTTGAAACCGAAACGGGCGCCCATCACCAGGAAGGCGATAAGCAATAGGAACACATTGGCCACCGCATACAGGAACGAGACCTCAAGGCGCCCTCCCGTCGCATACTGGATCACGGTGCAAAGACCCGTCAATCCTCCGGAGGACATGCCGTTCGGAATCATGAAACACTCCCAGGAAGCGCAGTATAGAATCACGCCCAGGGTCATCAGCAGGTAATCGCCGATGAGGGTACGAAGCTTTTCTCCAGTCAGTTTTCCCATCACTTCACCACGATATTGACAATCTTGCCGGGCACAACGATGACCTTGACGATGGTCAGGCCCTCCACGTATTTCGCCGTCTGCTCCATCCCGCGCACCTTGGCTTCCACTTCGGCGCGGTCCATCGATTTCGGCAGATCCACCGTGAAGCGGGTCTTTCCGTTGAAGGAGACCGCATAGGTGCAGCTGTCTTCGACGGTGTAGGCCGCCACATATTCAGGGAAACGGGCATCGGAGACGCTTTCCCCGTTGCCGAGCGCGTGCCAGAGCTCCTCGGAGATATGGGGGGCAAAGGGGCTGAGCAGCACGACCATCGGCTCCAGGATCTCACGCTTGGAGCATTTCAGGGCCGTCAGTTCATTGACGGCGATCATGAAGGCGCTGATAGTCGTATTGAAGGAGAAGGATTCGATATCTTCCCTTTCCTTGCCGATCAGGCGGTGAAGGACTTTCAGTTCTGCCGGTGTGGGCTTCTCATCCGTAACCAGCCACTGATCGCGGTCATAGAAGAGGCGCCAGAACTTCTTGAGGAAGCGGTTGACCCCGTCGATGCCCTTGGTATCCCACGGCTTGGACTGCTCCAGGGGACCGAGGAACATCTCGTACAGGCGGAGCGTGTCGGCGCCGTAGGTGTCGCAGATGACATCGGGATTGACGACGTTGAACATGCTCTTGCTCATCTTCTCCACGGCCCATCCGCAGATGTATTCGCCGTCTTCCAGGACGAACTGCGCATCGGCGAATTCGGGCCGCCAGGCACGGAAGGCATCCAGGTCGAGGCGGTCATTCCGCACGATGTTGATATCCACATGGATCTCCGTCGTATCGTATTGATCCTTAAGCCCGAGAGAGACGAAGGTATTGGTCCCGACGATGCGGTAGACAAAGTTGGAACGGCCCTGGATCATGCCCTGGTTGATCAGTTTCTTGAAAGGCTCGTCCTCGCAGACATAGCCGAGGTCATAGAGGAACTTGTTCCAGAAACGGGAATAGATCAGGTGGCCGGTCGCGTGCTCCGTACCTCCGATGTACAGGTCGACGTTGCGCCAATACTCATCTGCCTCACGGCTCACGAGCGCCTCGTCATTGTGCGGGTCCATGTAGCGGAGATAGTATGCGCTCGATCCGGCGAATCCGGGCATCGTGCTCTTCTCCAGCGGATAGCCGTGCCAGGTCCAGTCCTTGGCACGGGAAAGCGGCGGCTGACCGTCGGGAGACGGCTTGTAGGAATCGATCTCCGGCAAGGTCAGGGGCAGTTCGGATTCCGGAAGCGGGCAAGGGATCCCGTCCTTGTAGTAGATCGGGAAAGGCTCGCCCCAATAACGCTGGCGGCTGAAGATGGCGTCCCGCAGACGGTAGTTGGTCTTGCGGCGTCCCAGACCGTGGGCTTCGACATAATCCTTGGCAGCCTCGATGGCCTCTTTCACCTGCATGCCGTTGAGGAAACCGGAATTGCACATCACGCCTTCCTTGGCATCGAAACTCTGCTCAGAGACGTCGCAGCCTTCGATCAACGGGATGATGGGCAGGTTGAACTTTTTGGCGAAGGCATAGTCGCGGCTGTCGTGGGCCGGCACCGCCATGATGGCGCCCGTCCCGTAGCCCGCCAGCACGTATTCGGAAATCCAGATGGGAATCTGCTCTCCGGTCAGCGGATTGATGCCGTACGAACCGGCAAAAACGCCGGTGACGGTATGCGTCTCGGCGATGCGCTCGCGCTCGGTCTTTTTCTTGACTTCCTTGATATAGGCGGCCACGGCCTCCTTCTGCGCCTCGGAGGTCAGTTCGTCCACCAGCTCACTTTCCGGCGCGAGGACCATGAAGGTCACGCCGAAAACGGTATCCGCCCGCGTCGTGAAGATGGTGATCGGCTTCTCCCGGCCGTCGCACACCGTATTGAACACCATCTCGGTGCCCTCTGACTTGCCGATCCAGTTACGCTGCATCTCCTTGAGCGAGTCGGTCCAAGCCAGGTTGTCCAGGGAATCCAGCAGGCGGCCGGCATATGCCGACACGCGGAGCTGCCACTGCGTCATTTTCTTCTGTTCCACCGGGAAACCGCCACGCACCGACAGGCCGTCCTTGACCTCGTCGTTGGCCAGCACGGTCCCCAGTCCCTCACACCAGTTGACGGATGTTTCGCCTTGATAGGCAATGCGATAGTTCATCAGGATGTCGGACTTCTCCTTTTCGGAAGCCGCCGCCCAGCGCTCAGGGGTGACGTCTTCGTATCCGCTCGTCTCGAACTTGGCGACCAGTTCTGAGATCGGGCGGGCTTTGTCCTGAGCCGGGTCGTACCAGCTGTCGAACATCTTGAGGAAAGCCCACTGGGTCCACTTGTAGTAGGCCGGATCGCAGGTGCGCACCTCCCGGTTCCAGTCATAAGAGAAACCGATGCGGTCCAGCTGGCTCCGGTAGCGGTTGATATTGTTGGTCGTCGTCACTTCCGGGTGCTGGCCGGTCTGGATGGCATATTGCTCGGCAGGAAGGCCGAACGCATCATAACCCATCGGATGCAGCACATTGAAGCCGCAGAGTCGCTTGTACCGGGAAAATATATCACTGGCGATGTAGCCCAGGGGATGACCGACATGCAGCCCCGCGCCCGAAGGGTAAGGGAACATGTCGAGGACATAGAATTTGGGTTTGTCCCTGTCGATCTCAGCCTTGAACGTACGGTCGGCGACCCATCTCGCCTGCCATTTGCCTTCAATCTCTTTAAAATCGTAATCCATAGGTAATTATCTTTTGTTTTTCTTTTTTTCCAGACGGAACTCCACGTAGAGGGAGATCTCTGACTTGACCTTCTTGCCCCGCACATATCCCGGTTTCCAGGCCGGAGAGGCCGAAATGACCCGCACGGCTTCCTCGTCCAGCAAGGGATCCACGCCCTTGAGCACGTTCACATTCGTAACCTTGCCCGACTCGTCGATGACGAAATCGACCAGGACGCGACCCTGGATACCTTCCCGGACCGCCTCGGCAGGATACTTCACATATTGATATACCCATTTCTCCAGGAAGACCCGGGGATCGGTGCTGCCCAGGAAGGAGGGCTTGCGGTCGCAGTCATAATACGGGATGGCACCGTTATCCTTGTCGCTGCGACGCCTCACCTCCGACTCCACGTTGAAGATGGGCCTGGGCCCGTTGGCCAGGGAGACCGTATAATTGTAGATGTATTCCAATTCACGCTCCATTCCTTCGTATTCGATGATCGACTCGACGTCCCGGTGGGTCTGGTACTCCGGGAAACGGCCCGTCGTGAAAAGGATGGAGGGGATCTCTTTGTCGTAGAAAGAAAGCTGGTCGGACACGAAGGGCTGCCGGGCCGTGACTTCGGGCTGGATCGGCTGAAGCGTGGACGAAAGGGTCTGCGCGATGATATTCATGTCCGGGTTGGAAAAGGAATAGGCATAGAAACCTCCGCTGACCATGCCCAGCATATCCAGGTCGACCATGGCCTCGATGCCCTGCACATCAGCGAAAGAACGGTTCAGGAAGTACCAGGAACCCGCGCACATCGTAGACGAGGCGCCGAAGGCCGCGATGATCACGGACCGTCTCAGCAGGATCGCATTGGTACGGAGCATGCGCGCAAGCTCGAGCAGCATGGCGACGCCGGAGGCATTGCCGTTGGCCCCGTTGAAAACCAAGGTACGGACTTCACCGTCCACGGTCATCTTCATCGTGCCGAGGTTGTCCATCCGGGCGCCGATGACGATGTATTTGTCTTTCAGCGTCTTGTCATATCCGGGAATGAAACCGATCACATTGCGGGAGGTCAGGGTGTCTCCGGCTTCCTGACGGATGCCGAAGGGGTCGCCTTCCTCTCCGGAAAGGATATCCACGCCATAGGAACGCAGCACCTGGGTGACATAGATCGCCGTCTCTTTCTCTCCATCCGAACCCGGAGCACGGCCGAGCATCGACGGGGAAGCGATGTATCCGATATGCTCCTTCAGGGCGGAGACCGTCTCGGAATCGTCCAGGGATGCGTAGCTGTCCCTGAATTGGGCGGGAAGCGCCAGGCAGGCCAGAAGGCCGAGGGCCGTCAGGAGGAAACGTCTCATATGCTTCAGTCTTTTACGAAGATCCATGCATCCTTGGAGAAGAACTTCTCCGACCGGACTCTCTCATAGGCTTCCTTGAGGTCGCCGAAATGATTGGTGGGACAGATGCCGACGACAGTGTTGCTGCCGCGGGTATAATGCAGGACGGCCGGCTCATATCCGGCTTCTTTCAGCTGCCCAGCGAACTTTTCGCCGTTCCCCGGCTGGGAAAAACCGGCGAGGACGATGCAGTACCGGTAAGGGAAATCATCCGTACGCAAGCCCCGGAGGGACCGGGACTGGATGCGCATCACCCGCGCCTCACGGAAGAAAGACTCCGCAGCTGTCGAATCCGAGACATGTTTCTCGGCTGCCGCAATCGAGTCACGCACGGCTTTTTCCCGTGCCTGGGCCTCCCGCTCGGCCTGTTCGCGGAGCGCGACCGTGACACGTTTGGCTTCCAACTCCGAAGAGGTGGGACGACCGGCGACCGTCCGGAAAAAATCGCATCCCGTCACCGCCAGAAGCAGCAGGATGACGGCACCGGGGACCAGGATTCTATTCATATGGGTCAATACATTCTTTATAACTTGCAAAGTTAATGAATAATCCGTGACAAAAAAATCCTATCTTTGCCACTGATATGAGGAAAACGATCAAACTGGAAGCCATCGATCCCGTCGAGATCTACGGGGCCGGCAACAAGATCCTGGAAGAGTTCTGCACCTATTTCCCCGGCTTGAAAGTCGTGGCGAGGGGAGAACAGATTTTCCTGGACGGGAAGGAGACGCAAGTGGAGGAGTTCGAGGTGAAACTGGCTGAACTTATCGAACGGCGGCACCATAAGATGAACCTGACCGTATTCGATGTCGAAGACATCTTCGACGGTGAGAATTCCCCGGATAAGTTCCGCCTCAACGGCGAGGCCGTCATCGTCCACAGCACCGACGGGAAGCCCATCAAGGCGCGCAACCGCACGCAGCAGGACATGGTCAAGGCCTACTTCGACAACGACCTGGTCTTTGCCGTCGGACCCGCCGGTACCGGCAAGACCTATGTCGCCATCGCACTGGCTGTCAGGGCCTTGAAAAACCGGGAAATCAAGCGTATCATCCTCACCCGGCCCGCCGTCGAAGCCGGCGAGCGCCTCGGTTTCCTGCCCGGTGATCTCAAAGACAAGCTGGACCCCTATCTCCAGCCCTTGTACGATGCGCTCGGAGACATGATCCCGGCCAAGAAACTACAGGATTTCATGGTGGAAGGGACCATCCAGATCGCCCCCCTCGCCTATATGCGCGGCCGCACCCTGGACCGGGCCTGCGTCATCCTCGACGAAGCGCAGAACACCAACCTGGGCCAGCTGAAAATGTTCCTGACGCGCATGGGCAGCAATGCCAAGTTCATCGTGACGGGAGACGCCAGCCAGGTAGACCTGCCCCGCAAGGAGGATTCCGGCCTGCTCAAGGGCATTTCCATGTTGGAAGGGATCAAGGGTATCGCCACGATCCGCTTCACCAACGAGGACATCGTACGCCACCCGCTGGTCACGAAGATCGTCAAAGCCTTCGACAAGATCGAAGCCGCTGATTAACTGGGGATCCTTCCGCCTCCGGAAGAGGGTGTGATGAGCACCAGCGAACGGACCTGGGACTCCATCGTCTCCCGGATTTCCTCCTCGGCAGGCGCCTGGACCGTGGAAGCGCGCCGCCACCCGCGGGCCTCGAGCCGTTCCATCATTTCCCGCGTTCCCGCACCCCGCCCGGCCAGCCACGGGGCTCCGGCCGTATCCGCCGCCCTGGACAAGGCCAGCAGCAAGTGCAGGGACTGCACCTGGTCCGATCCGACCTTCAGCGCCTCGAAGGCCGCCATGTTGATCACGTTCTGCGCACTGCGCCCCACCGTCATCTTGTCTTCAGCGGAATAAGGGACGCTGCGCTCCCGGAACAGGCAAGAATCCACATAGCGCTTGAAGACTGCCAGATCCACGCCCAACTCCTGCAGGAGCAGGCACGCGGCGTTCTCCCCATGGCGCAGGATGCCCAGCATCAGGTGGTCCGCTCCGATGGCATAACTGCCCGTACGCATCGCTTCATCGCGGGCATACAGGAGGATGGTGTTCAATTCTTCGGAAATACGGATTTGCATAATAAATATTGGTACAAAAGTAGCAAATTAATCGAATATTTTTGCTAAATTTGTGTGTTTATATCAAGACATAAATTTTAGCAGAATAGATATGAGTGAAGAAATGACCAAAGAAACGATTCACGGTCTCATCGAGCCGGTCGAGATCGACCACGAGATGCGGACCGCCTACATCGATTATTCGATGTCCGTCATCGTTTCCCGCGCCCTGCCGGATGTCAGGGACGGCCTCAAGCCGGTCCAGCGCCGCGTCCTTTTCGGCATGGACGGCCTCGGGCTCAGTTACAACGGACAGACCAAGAAGTGTGCGAGAATCGTCGGTGAGGTGCTGGGTAAGTTCCACCCCCACGGCGACTCCAGCGTATACGACGCCATGGCTCGCCTGGCGCAGAACTGGAACCAGCGCTACCCGCTCGTCTTCGGACAGGGTAACTTCGGATCCATGGACGGAGACCCCGTCGCGGCCATGCGTTACACCGAGGCCAAGCTCGAGAAGCTGGCGGAGGACGTCCTGGCCGACCTTGACAAGGATACGGTGGATTTCCAGCTCAACTTCGACGACACGATTCCGGAGCCGACCGTCCTCCCGACCAGGGCTCCCCTCCTGCTGCTGAACGGTTCTTCCGGCATCGCCGTGGGTATGGCGACCAACATGGCGCCCCACAACCTCGGCGAATGCTGCGACGCGATCTGCGCCTACATCGACAACCCGGACATCACGACGGAGGAGTTGATGGAGCACATCCAAGGCCCGGACTTCCCGACCGGAGGCATTATCCAGGGCCGCCAGAGCATCATCGACGCCTACAATACCGGCCGCGGCCGCGTCGTGGTCCGCGCCAAGACCGAGATCGAAGAGCTGGACAACGGCCGTGAGGTCATCGTCGTGACCGAGATCCCCTACATGGTCAACAAGAGCGAGATGATCAAGCGTATCGGCGACATGGTCGAAGACAAGAAGATCGAAGGCATCGCCGACATCAAGGAGCTGACCAGCCGCGAGGGCATCCGCATTGAATTCCTCGTCAAGAAAGACGCCAACGCCAACGTCGTCCTCAACACGCTTTTCAAGTATACCGCCCTGCAGTCCAGTTTCGCGATCAACAACGTCGCCCTGGTGGGTGGCCGTCCGCGCACCCTGTCCCTCAAGGAGATCATCAAGTGCTTCGTAGACTTCCGCCACGAGGTCGTCGTCCGCAGGACCCGTTTCGAACTGGACAAGGCCCTGAAGCGCGCCCATATCCTCGAAGGCCTGCTGAAAGCCATCGACATCATCGATGAGGTCATCCAGACCATCCGCGAGTCCCAGAGCGTCGACGAAGCCAAAGCCCGGCTCGTCAGCCGTTTCGACTTCACGGAAATCCAGGCTGCCGCCATCGTGGAGATGCGTCTGCGCCAGCTGACCGGACTGGAGAAGGACAAGCTCCAGGCCGAATATGACGAACTGGAGAAATTCATCGCCCGTTGCAAGGAAATCCTTGCCAGCGAAGCCGAGCAGCTCGGCATCGTCAAGGCTGAGACACAGGAACTCAAGCGCAAATACGGCGATCCCCGCCGTACCCAGATCACCCTCTCCGCCGAGGAATTCAATCCCGAGGACTTCTATGCCGACGAGGATGTGGTCATCACGATCTCCCATCTCGGCTACATCAAGCGCACGAACCTGACG
>CAMJHJ010000055.1 GCA_946405485.1 uncultured Bacteroidales bacterium
AACTCGCCGAGGCTTGCCGGAAATACGGGATCGGACTCGGCTTTTATTATTCCCATAACTTTGACTGGACTTATCCGGGCGCCACGGGCGGACCGGAGACGGACCGGGATGGGAACAAGAAAACCTTCGATGATTATTATCACGAGAAATGCCTGCCTCAGATAGAGGAGATCACGACGAACTACGGCGATCTCGAGCTGGTCTGGTTTGACATGCCCGGCGGAATCCCGGAAAAATACGCCAGGGAGTTGGTCGAGGTCGTGCATCGGAACCAGCCCCGTGCCCTGGTCTCCAGCCGGGTGGGATATGGGCTCGGCGATTACGAAACGCATGGTGACTCCGAGGTTCCGCTCCGCAACATCGACGGCATCTGGGAATCCATTGACATGACCAACCGTTCCTGGGGTTATTCCTGGTATGATTCTGCTTGGAAGACGCCGAAAGACATCCTCTCTTCCCTTCTTTCCGTCATCGCCCGGGGCGGGTCGTATATGCTGAATGTCGGTCCGGACGGACAGGGCCGGATCCCGGAAGCGGCCCAGCTTTCCCTGCTTTCGGCCGGAAAATGGATCGCCCGGCATCCGGACGTGGTATATGGAACGGATCCCTCACCTTGGGACCATGCCTTGCCTTGGGGAGACGTGATCACCAAAGACGACAAACTTCATCTCGTAGTATACCAATGGCCTGTGGATGGGAAACTGTGGCTGCATGGCCTGAAGAATCCGGTCAAAGAGGCCCGCGTGCAGGGCGGAACCCGGAAGAACAGGTTGAAATACACGACCGAAGGTGACTGGACCTGCCTGGAGGTGCCTTTCAAGGCTCCGGACGATCCGGTATCGGTCATCGACCTGACGGTCGTCGGGGAACCGATGGCCGATACGACGCAATTTGTCGACCCGGGAATCGGGCTCACGCTCTCGACCATGATGGCCAAGGCGGAGAACTGTTCGGTCAAGAAGATGGCGTGGATGGATTCGAAATTCGGCGACTGGAAATATGCCTACGGCGTGAATGACTGGAACGAGGATGCCCGCGTGACGTGGGAGTTCGTCATCAAGGATCCCGGGTATTACCAGATCGCCTTGAAATACAAAGGCAACGAGCGGAAAGTATGGAAGATATCCACGGATGAGGGACGTTTTATCCAGAATCAGCAGAACGCTTCGGCGGTCTATACCACGTATCCCATCGGGTGGATCAGATTCGACCGGCCCGGTCGGCACACCCTCCAGGTCGGGATGGTGGATGGATTCAAGGAAACCAACCTGATCGAATTCTCCATCACGCCCGTACGGTTTTAGAAACTAATAACCCACATTCTTATGAAGAAACTGATACTCCTTTTAGCATCAGGCGTGTTTGCCATTACATTGGCAGCTACGGAGGTCCAGGACGGGGAGGCCGCCTTTCCCCTGTCGTTCAAATATGACGGCGAGGCTTTTTCCGCCCGGACCTGGCCGTCCTCGGAAAGGATGGTCGCGCCCGGCGAGACCGAGACCCTTTTCACATCCCCGGACGGGAAACTCCGGTTATCGGTCATCCGCAAGACCTATCCTGATTTCCCTGTCACCGAGCTAAGATCCACCCTGGAGTGCATTTCTTCGGAGGAAACGGGCATCATAGATGATTTCCAGTCCTTCGTTTTCTCGAGAAAATACGAATCCCGCAGCATCAAGGTCAGAAGGATCACGGGGTCGGAAAGCAAGTACACGGATTTCTGCCGCCACGACGTGCTCCTGCAGCAGCGTCCCGGCTGCGAAACGCTCAGCTTTTCTTCCGGGCAAGGACGTTCCACCTGTTGGATCCCTTACATCGGGATTGATTTCGATGCCCTGCACGGAATGGAGGTCGCAATCGGCTGGACCGGCACCTGGAAAGCGGAGATGCTGATGGATAAGGAGTTCCGTTTCTCGACCGGGATGGGAGAGCGGACGCACTTCAAGATGCTTCCCGGTGAGCGTTTCCGCATGCCCTATGTCGTAATCTACGAGCGTGAGGGCAAGACGGTGGAAGAAGGACTGGTTGAATTCCACCGCTTCGTCATCGCCCACAAAGCGCCGCGCGACTCCAAGGGTGAACTTTTCCGCCCGCTCCTTCCGCTCACCGCCAGCGGCGGCAACAAGACGGATGCGAACATGCTGATGGTCCTCGACAAAGCGACCACGGCGTTCAAGGAAATCCCCTTCGACACCTTCTGGGTCGATGCCGGCTGGTACGGAACCGAAAAAGAGGTGCCCCAGGACTCCAACTGCGGTCCTTTCTGGTGGGTCGATGCAGGCAACTGGCACCCGAACCCGAACATCCATCCCGACGGCAACCTCCGGAAAGTGGCGGCTGCAGCCAACGCGAAAGGAATGAAGTTCCTCCTCTGGTTCGAGCCAGAGCGTGCGACGGTCCACGCCCCCATCCTCCGGGAGCATCCCGAGTACTTCATCCATTGCAAATCCAAACCGGACGAGTGCATCAACATCATCAACTTCGCGAACCCCGATGCCGTGGCATGGATGAAAGGAGAGGTCTTCCGCAACATTGACGAGAGCGGCGTCCAGATTTACCGGCAAGACTTCAACGTCAACCCGCTTCCCATCTGGATGGAGAATGACACGGAGGACAGGATGGGCATCACCGAACTCTATCACATCAACGGCCTTTGGGAATTCTGGGAGGCGCTCCATCAGCGTTATCCCGACATGCTGCTGGAGAATTGCGCCGGAGGCGGAACGCGGATGGACATCCACATGATGACCTATGCCCACAGCTACTGCCGGGATGACGCCCACATGTTCGACCATCCGGAGGAACTGACACAGAACATCACCCTCAATTCGACACCTTACATCCCGTTCACGGGAGGCGAGACCTTCAAGGTGCCCGTATTCGACACCTACGCTTTCCTGAGCTGCCTGGGCGCGGGTACGGTGTTTACCCCGACCGACTTCCAGGGCATGTTCCTCAGCCGCGACCCGTCCCGGGAAGAGATCGCCTGGTTCACCCGGATGCTGAAAGCCGCGGACAAGGTGCGCCCCTATTTCCTCGGTGACTTCTATGCGCTCACGCACGAGGCCTTTGACGGGCCGGATATCTACGCGGGATATCAGCTGAACCGGCCGGAAGCGGGAGAGGGCTTCTTCATCCTGTTCCGTCGGGAGAAATGCCCCGAAGACACATTCCGCCTGCAGCTGCGCGGTATCGACCCCGATGCCGGCTATTACGTCGAGGATTTCGATGGAGGATCCTGTCTCATGAAAGGCTCCTCGCTTGCCGCGCAGACGCTCAGCTTTGCCGAGCCGCGGAGTTATCGTTTCGTTTTCTATAAGAAAGTCAATTAGTTATGAAAACTTTCGGATCGAGAGCCGGCATCCTGGCCGGCCTGCTGGCCCTGACTGTGGCCGTCTCCTGTTCCCGTCCCGCCGCAACTGCGGAGAAAACCGGACGGACGGTGCTTTACAACGGAATCGTACTCCCCGAGGTCTGGCCGCCCCGCTATCCGGTGCCGACGGAGCGGAAAGCCATGCCGCTGCCCTACATCGATGAGAAACCGAACCCCATCCTCATCAATGTCGGGCGTCAGCTCTTCGTCGACGATTTCCTGATCGAGGAAACGGATTTGGAGCGCGTCTGCCACCACACCAACCTGTATGCCGGCAATCCTGTCATCGACGGCCTGACCTACAGCGACGGAGTCTGGTACGACGAGCTGGCCGGGAAATTCAAGATGTGGTACAATGCACCCCGTCTCCCCGACTACAAAAAGGGGGATGAGTCCCTGAACGCATACGCCGAATCGGACGACGGCTATCACTGGACAAAACCGGAATTGGATGTATTCCCTGGCACGAATGTGACGAACAACCTGTCGGGCGAGCAAGTCGTCTGGCTGGATAAGCAAGAGAAAGATCCGTCCAAGCGCTACAAGTCTGTTGCCGGATATACCATCGGATACGGGGGTTCTTTTATTCTGCAATACTCAGCCGACGGCATCCATTGGGGGCCGGTTGAAGCCTGCTCCGGCTGGATCCAGGACCGCAGCACCTGCTTCTACAATCCCTTCACCAAGAAATGGGTGATGAGTATCCGGGTCTGCGCCTTGAATCCTCCGACCCGTTCCCGTGCCTATGTCGAAGATGAGAGCATCGAGCGGCTCCTCCTCCGGACGCATTCGATCCAGAACGAGCTGGATTATGTCATCCGCGACAGCGTGGAGAACTATTACATCAAGGATAAGGATGTCGCGTTCTGGTTCACGGCCGACGACCAGGATACCCGTCACATCAATCCGGTCGTCGCAGACCTCAGCCCCTGCGCTCCCGCCATCTACAATTTCGATGCGATCGGGTATGAGAGCATCATGCTCGGCGAATATGCCATGTATCGCGGTCCGGAATCGGATGTGATGAAGAAACTGAAGGAATGGAAACTGAACGAGGTGGGGCTCGGCTACAGCCGTGACGGCTTCCATTACTACCGTCCCGACCATACGCCCTTCATGGCCAGCGCTTACGGCGACACGACGGCCTGGAATGCGGCCAACATGCAGGTGGCGGCCGGCAATGCCCTGATCGTAGGCGATTCCCTCTTCTTCTACGTCGGCGGCCACAAGATGAAACTCGGCGTGGGCCCCGAGATCGAGACGACGGGCCTGGGCACGCTCCGGCGCGACGGTTTCGTATCGATGGACGGCAGCGGCACCTTGCTGACCTCTCCCGTGTCATTCGACGGAAAATACTTCTTCGTCAATGCCCAGGCCAAGGAACTGGCCGTGGAGCTGATCGGGGCTGACGGTCAGCCTGTGAAGGGCTTCACAAAGGAAGACTGCGTGGCGATGAAAGATACGGACAGCACGAAATACAGGATCACCTGGGGCAAGAACGCTTCCCTGTCCCGTTTCCGGAACCAACCTGTCCGTTTCAAATTCTACCTGACCGACGGTTCGCTCTACGCCTTCTGGGTCTCTCCCTGGGAGACGGGTGAAAGTCGCGGATTCACGGGCGGCGGCGGTCCCGGCCTCCATCCCAGCGGCGTCGACCTGCCCGTCCGGCGCTGACAGTTCATCACTATTCGCTAACCGATCAACATGAAACAGACTTCTATCATCCGTCTCTGCACACTCTCCTTCCTGTTGCTTTTCGCAGGAGGATTCCTCTCCGCAAAGGTTCCCACGCGGGACAAGCAGCGCCTCAACGAGGGCTGGCAGTTCGTACGCATGGATCTGGGAAGCATCTGGGAGGCCGTACGCCCCTTCAAGGCAGGCAATCCGGAGGATGTCCCCATCTGGACGGAGGTCACGCTCCCCCACTGCTACAATGCCGAAGATGCGGTCGACCCCGATGTCAATTATTACGAAGGTCCGGCCTGGTACAAGACAACCCTTCAACTCGACAATCCCTACGAGAACGGACGCACCCTTCTCGAATTCGAAGGGGCCGGACAGGCCGTGCAGGTCTATGTCTATACGACGCTCGTAGCTTCGCATGTCGGCGGTTATGACAGCTGGAACGTGGATATCACGGATGCGGCGAAAGCGTTTTTGGAGAGCCCCGACGCGGAACGTTTCAAAGGCAAGGTTCCGCTCAGCATCCGCTGCGACAACACCCGCGACACGGAAAGGATCCCTTCCGACCTGTCTGACTTCAATCTGTACGGAGGCATCTATCGCTATCTCAACCTGGTCTATCTCCCTCCGGTCTCCGTATCGCAGATCCACGTCCGGACAAGTCTGGACGAGAAGAAAAAACAGGGTTTGGTACAGATTGAAGGCACATTCTACGATCCCTGTCACCTGGGTGACGCCGAGGCGGAAGTGACCGTCAAGGACGCTGCCGGCCAGGTCGTCGCCCGGCAGGCCCTCCATGGACTGGCGACGGATGTCCCGTCCGTCCTGGCGGAGTTCTCCGTCAAGAAACCCCGTCTCTGGGACGTGGATGACCCTTATCTGTATGAGTGCGAAGTCCGTCTCACGGCCGGAGGACAGAGTTCCACGTCCACGGAGACCTTCGGTTTCCGCGAATTCCGTTTTGAAGAATACGGTCCCTTCTTCCTCAACGGCCGCCGGCTCCTGCTGCGCGGCACGCACCGGCATGAAGACCATGCCGGCGTCGGCGCCGCGATGACGGAAGAGCAGATGGTCGCCGAGATGCAGCTGATGAAGTCCATGGGTGTCAATTTCATCCGCCTGGGCCACTATCAGCAATCCGAGATTATCCTGAACCTCTGCGACCGTCTGGGCATCCTGGTCTGGGAAGAGATTCCCTGGTGCCGCGGGGGCCTGGGCGGCGACCGCTACAAGGGTCAGGCCCGCCAGATGCTGTCCAACATGATCGTCCAGCATTTCAACCATCCCGCCGTCATCATCTGGGGCCTGGGCAACGAAAACGACTGGCCCAACGACTTCCCGGAGTTTGACAAAGAGAAGATCCGCGCTTTCATGAGCGAGTTGAATGCGCTCTCTCACGAACTGGATCCGGAAAGGAAGACGGCCATCCGCCGCTGCGCCTTCTGCAGCGACATCGTGGACGTCTATTCCCCTTCCCTCTGGCTCGGCTGGTATCGGGGACGTTACACCGAATATAAGGATGAGTCCCTCAAGGAAATGAAGAAAGTCAAGCACTTCCTGCATGTCGAATGGGGCGGCGACAGCCATGCGGGACGGCATTCCGAAGACATCTTCAACAACATCCGGGACGTCTCGACCGGCACCGGCGGTGACGAGCGTGCCGGTGACGCCTCCCTGTATGGCGGAGACAAGCGCGTCTCCCGGGACGGCGACTGGTCGGAGAGCTATATCGTACGCCTGATCGACTGGCATCTCAAGGAACAGGAGACCATGCCTGCGCTGACCGGTACCGCTTACTGGCCCTTCAAGGACTTCTCGACCCCTGTCCGGCCGGACAACCCCGTCCCCTATGTCAACCAGAAAGGCGTCGTCGAGCGTGACCTGACGCCCAAGGAGGCTTTCTACGTCTTCCAGTCTTACTGGACGACGGAGCCCATGATCCACATCTACGGCCACAGCTGGCCCGTCCGCTGGGGTCAGAAGGATGAAAGGAAAGAGATCCTGGTCTACTCCAACTGCTCCGAAGTGGAGCTGATCCTCAACGGAATCAGCCAGGGCAGGAAAAAGCGCGACAGTCAGGATTTCCCGGCCGCCGGACTGCGCTGGACCCTCCCGCTGAATGCCGGGGAAAACCAGATCCAAGCCATCGGCTATGTCCGGAAAGGGCAGACCGTGACAGATGAGATCCGCTTCCGTTATGAGACCGAGGCCTGGGGGCCGGATGCCGCCCTGGCCGTGAAATCCAAGTGTCTGGAGAACGGCCTGGTGCAGGTTGAAGCCGAAGTAGTGGACGCCCGGGGACGGCGCTGCCTGGACTCCAAACGTTTCATCCGCTTCGAGCTGGCCGGAGACGGCGCCCTGATCAAGAACCAGGGAACGTCCTCGGGCTCTTCCAAGGTGCAGGCCCGCAACGGTTACGCCTCGATCCTTCTGGATCCGAAAGACGGCAGGTCCGTCGTCGCCGTACGTTCGGAAGGACTCCGGACCGAATGGCTTACCATCGAGCCGGAGCAGATGAAGGTTGCCGCCCCGTTGCTGAAGAAGGTTCTGCAGCAGGCGGAAGAGAATCTTACCGCAGAGCCGGTCACGGTGACCGCTTCCGTCGCCGAACGGAGCGAAGGAAGTCTCCACGACTTCTTCTCGGAAGGAGACTACTGGTGGCCCAATCCGAAGGACCCGGACGGTCCATACATCCGTCGGGATGGCGAGACCAATCCGGACAATTTCGTGGCCCACCGCCACGCCATGGTCCGTTTCAGCCAGATCGTCGGCAACCTGACCTCCGCGTGGCTCCTCACGGGGGACCCAAAATATGCGGATGCCGTCGCCAGCCATGTCCGGGCCTGGTTTATCGACCCGGAGACGAAGATGAACCCCAACCTCCTTTACGCACAAGCCATCCACGGCGTCACGCCCGGCCGGGGCATCGGTATCATCGACACGATCCACTTGATCGAAGTGGCGCAGTCCCTGATCCGCCTGAAAGAAGCCGGCGCCCTGCCGCAAGATGTCCTGCAAGGAGCCAGGGACTGGTTCTCGAGCTATCTTGACTGGCTGTCGACCCATCCCAACGGAGTGCAGGAGATGAATGCGAAGAACAACCACGGGACTTGCTGGGCCCTTCAAGCGGCCGCTTTCGCCCGGTTCACCGGCAACGAAAAGATCATCTCCCTGTGCAAGGACCGTTTCAAGACGGTCTTCCTGCCCGCCCAGATGGCCGAGGACGGCAGTTTCCCGCTGGAACTGCAGCGCACCAAGCCCTATGGTTATTCCCTCTTCAACCTCGACGCCATGGCGGGCATCTGCCAGATCCTTTCGACCCCCGGAGACAACCTGTGGGACTATACCACGCCGGATGGCAAGAATATGCGGAAAGGGATGGATTTCATGCTGCCGTATATCCAGGACAAGTCCTCCTGGCCCCACGCCCACGATGTCATGTTCTGGGAAGAATGGCCCGTAGCCCAGCCATCCCTGGTCTTCGCCTGGAAGCAGTTCGGAGACGAAGCCTTCTACCGGACCTGGCTGCCCCTGGAGCACTTCCCGACCAACGAGGAGGTCGTCCGCAACCTGCCCCTGAGGAACCCTATTATCTGGTTATATTAAACTTATCCTCATGAAAAAGAGCATCCTTGCTTCTGCCCTGGCCCTGTGCCTGTCATTGGGTGCCCTGGCCCAACCCGTCCAGACCCAGGAAGAAAAAATGGAATGGTGGAACGAAGCCAAGTTCGGCCTTTTCGTCCACTGGGGCCCCTATAGCCTCTACGGCGGTGTCTATAACGGATTCCAACAAGCCCGCGGCGGCGCGGAGTGGATCATGAACCGCTGCAAGATTCCGGTCATGGAGTACCGGGCCAAGGCCAGCACCTTCAACCCGGTGGAGTTCGATGCCGACCAGCTGGTCCTGATGGCCAAGGATGCCGGCATGAAATACCTCGTATTCACGACCAAGCACCACGACGGATTCGCCATGTTCCAGAGCGATGCGAGCAAATTCAACATCGTGGATTATACCCACTTCGGGCGTGACATCGTGGACGAGGTGGTGCAGGCGTGCCGCCGGCACGGGATGAAAATCGGTTTCTATTATTCGCAGTCGCAGGACTGGTGCAATGCCGGCGGCGCCACCGCCCGCAAAGAGATGCGGGAGGGCTGGCCCAACCCGGATTCGACCGAAATCAACCTTTTCGTCCGGGAACACGGCGGCGCCTGGGATTACAAGCAGCGCGAAAGGACCTTTGACGAATACTTCCATGCCGTCGCACTCCCCCAGATGAAAGAACTCCTGGCCCGTTACGGGAAAGACCTGGCCGTCATCTTCTTCGACACCCCGATGTCCATCACGGACGCCCAGGCGCAGGAAATGAAGGATTTGCTCAAGGATTATCCTCAGATCATCCTCAACGACCGGCTGAAACGGCCAGATTTCCCAGGCGACTACAAGACGCCGGAAGGCCGCATCCCGGAAGTGAAGGACGTCGAAGGCGTGTATTGGGAGACCTGTATGAACATCGGCAGCTCCTGGGGTTTCAAGAGTTGGGAAAACAAATGGAAAAGCAGTGACGAGATCATCCGCACGCTCACGACGATTGCGTCCCGGGGCGGCAATCTGCTGCTGAATGTCGGTCCTGACGCACTGGGCAACGTCCCGTCCGAGGCCCGGAATTGCCTGAAGGAAGTCGGACGATGGATGTCTGTCAACGGGGAAGCCGTTTACGGGACCCTGCGCAGCGGCATCCACCCCGAGTGGGGTGCCGTCATACGGAAGGACGGACCCCGTACCAGTTGCTACTACCTGTGCCTGTACGAACTCCCGGACGACGGCATCCTCACCCTGGAGGGCATCCCTGCCGTGCGGAAAGCCTCCCTGCTCTCCGACGGATCCCCGGTGAAGCTTTCTGTCCGAAAAGGCCGGACGCTGATTTCCGTCCCTGATGCCTGTTCCCGGGAGAAGTTCCCTGTCATCAAGCTGGAACTCAAGAAGAAACTTCCCAAAGAGACCCTGCTTTCCAACACGGAACTCTATTTCAAGATTGCCGATACCGATTAAAGCTTCCTTCCTTATGAAGAACTGGTTACTCCCTGCATTGTGCTGCCTGACCATCTGTTCCTGCGGAACGAAAATGCCCTACAGGGCGTATTCTCCCGACGGGAATGTCTGTTTCATCTTGGAGAATCCCCGACAGGAAGACGGGACCCGGCAGCTGCAATACCGGGTGACGCTCGGGGACCGGACGGTCGTGCTCCCGTCCGCCCTGGGCCTGGAGATGGACGGGATCGTCTATGGACGCGACGTCCGCCGGCCATCGGTCCGCAAAACGACCCTGGATGAGCCCTATACCTTGAAATCCGGGAAACAGTTGCAGACCCGGAACCACTGCACCGAGCATGTCCTTTCTTTCCGGGGGAAGGGAAGCGCCGATTTCCAACTGACCGTCCGCGTGTATGACAACGGCGCCGCCTTCCGCTACGCATTCCCGGGGAAGGACGATGCGCTCCATACCGTGCAGCGGGAGCTGACCGAATTTGCCATTCCGGAGGGTAAGGCCTGGATCCATCCCTATGACTGGAACAGCCGCAAAAAGCCCAGTTATGAGCAGTTCGCCAAGACCGGAATCCCGGTCGGAACCGCTTCCCCGTACGAACAGGGCTGGGGCTTCCCCATGCTCTTCGAGACGGACGGTCTCTGGTCGATGGTGACGGAAGCCTGCCTGGACGGCACTTATCCGGCGACTCATGTGGACAACAGCGGTACGGCCGGCGCTTACAAGATCCGCTTCCCGGAACAGGAGGAGCCCATCATCCCGGATGCGCCCGAGCCTCAGTCAACGCTGCCTTGGCAGACCCCCTGGCGGGTCATCATCGCCGGAACGGACCTGAACACGGTCTTCACTTCCCAGGTGGTCGAGCACCTCAATCCGCCGACCGCGATGACGGACACTGACTGGATCCGGCCGGGCAAAGCCTGCTGGAGCTGGTGGTACAACGGCGGCAGCGTGCGGAACTATCAGACGCAGCTGCAATATGTCGATCTCTGCCAGGAAATGGGCTGGGACTACTCCCTGATCGATGCCGGCTGGGAGCGGATGGATGGGGAAGGCGTCGAGGGCGTAGTGCGTCATGCCGCTGACCGGGGTGTCGGCATCTGGCTCTGGTATCACTCCGGTGCCGGGCGGGACAGTTCCATCATGTCGGATCCTCCGGCGCGACGCGCAGAGATGAAGCGCATCAGCGAGTTGGGCGTCAAAGGCATCAAGGTCGATTTCTTCGACACGGACAAGCAACGCATCATCGCGCTCTATCCCGCGATCCTGAAGGATGCCGCAGACTATCACCTGATGATCGACTTCCACGGGGCGACCCTGCCCCGCGGTTGGGAACGGACCTGGCCGCACCTGATGACAACGGAAGCCATCAAGGGTGCCGAAGGACTCGGCCGGCAGGCAACCTGCGACCGCATGGCAGAGCACGACGCCACCGTCGTCTTCACCCGCAACGTCGTCGGCTCGATGGATTACACGCCCGTTACCTTCTCCAACAAGATACGGCAGGGGGTCGAAGCATTCCGACGCACCAGCGTCGCACACCAGCTTGCCCTGTCCGTGGCGTTCGAATCCGGTTTCCAGTGTTTCGCGGACCGTGCCGAGGCCTATCAGGGGCTGCCGGAAGGACCGAAACGCTTCCTGACGGAAGTGCCGGTCGCCTGGGATGAAAGCTGCCTGCTGGCCGGCTATCCGTCAGATCATGCCGTCATCGCCCGCAGGAAGGGAGACAGCTGGTACTTCGGCGGAATCAATGGGAAGGCAGAAGCGCGCGAACTGGAATTCACCCTCCCTGAGGCCTGCAAAGGGAAAAAGATCCAATGGATCACCGACGGGGAGGATATCCATTCATTTGCTGAGAGCGTGTCCGTCTATGACGGCGGGACGATCCGTCTCCCGGTGTTGGAAGGCGGAGGTTTCGTCGGCCGCATGGTTGCGGACTAGCCTCTTCAGGCAGTCTTTTCGCCCAGGA
>CAMJHJ010000056.1 GCA_946405485.1 uncultured Bacteroidales bacterium
TTGTTTCTGTCTATTTCCTGAGTATCGCCTTCGCGGCGCCGACGGTCTGGATCGTCTCTCGGATGCCACCGAAGGATGAACTGTGGGCATCGTTCGCACCGGTGGACTCGATGATATAGGCGGAGATCTTCGGCACGGCCGAGATGTTCAGGATCGCGACGATGCTCATCGCCACGATGACCCACTGCTGACCGAGCTGGTACGCCTGACCGAAAGCGTCCATCAGGTTGTTGACCAGGTAGACGTTGATGTACATTACGAGTTGCCCGACTGGAATCCAGAAGGCGACCTGGACGTACCGGGCCACCCAGGAGGCGATCGAGTGCGAAAACGAGGGGATGATGGCGAGTGCGAAGGCGAACGGACCGAGCAGGGTGAGGATGGTCAGGTACACGTAGCAGTACACCTGCTGGCCGAAGACGAACAGGGTCATGATGAACATCAGGATGGAGTTGATGACCAGGCCGATGCTCACGGCCGACAGTTTCTTCGCTTCGACAGCAAGCCCGAGGGCGGCGACGGTGACCTTCTTCCACATGTTTTGGAATTTGACCTTCTGTCGCTGGAGCCATTGGACGACCTTCCCACCCTCGGACTGGGCGTCGGAGGCATCGGCAAGATCCTGCTCGTCGAGTGCGGCGTCCACCTGTGCCTGGACATTCGCCCAGCTGCGGTCGATCTCCTGCTTGGCGAATTCCCTCAGCTGCGCATAATAGTCGGCGGTGCTGACGGACACCCGGGCGGTCATGCTCCGGGTGAAGATGTTGCAGAGGCTGTGGATGGGGGAGGCCACGAACGTGTTGAAGTTCATGATGAGCATCAGGAGGACCACGGGGCGAATCACCGACCAGAGCGTGATGCCCTGTCCCTGCATATAGTCGTTGGCGATCTTGAGCAGCACCACGGCGGCGATGAGCGCCCCTCCGGCGACGGCGATCCCGGTGATGCCGCCGAGCTGGTCGGCGACGATGCCCGAGCGCAGCGACTCCAGGAGCCCGAGGATGCTCGACCCGGGGTTCTGGCCGACTCCGACAAGCGGCAGGACGGTGGTGAGGGCGGTCTTCATACGCTAGAATCCGAATGCTTTGGTGAGGATGGTAAGGAAGGCGACCCCGCCGAGCAGGGCAACCCCTATCCGTAGGAACACGACCTCGCTCCCCGGTTCGCCCTTCAGGAACTTAGCGAGGGCGACGATGAGAAACAGGGCGCACAGGATGCCCAGGGCCACCGTGACGGCGCCGAAGGCGTTCCTGGATCCTTCCACGAACGTCCCTTCGTGCTCTCCCATCGCCTCCCCGTAAGACAGGTTGCCTCTGTCCTGAAGGGCTGGGAGCGAGGGCGTGGTTACATTGCCCGTATGCGCTGCGCCAATGCCGTCCAGACCATACCCTTCGCTCCGGCCGAGCAGGAGGTTCTGCGCCTCGACGACCGCCTCGACTTCGTCGAGTTGGTTCATCTCGTCGTCAATCTTGTCCCGCGTCTGGCGGGCGGTGGTGGCGATACGGTTGGACGCCTCGTCCAACAGATGGATCTTCTCGTTCCGGTCGATATCGTTCCGCCGCATGATGACGCCCGCCTGGTTGACCATGTTGCCGATGAGTTCGAACTCGCGCAGGAGCTGCCGCTGGAGGCCGTTGATGTACTGGGGGTTGAACCGTCCGTCGGCGGCCATGTTCTTCAGACGGGTTGCGTACATCTGCGACACCCTGGCGGATGCCTCCAACTGCCGTCCCATCCGCTGGAAGGAGTCCAGGTCCTTCATCAGATCCTGAAACGACTCGTACCAGGACCCTTCGCCAAAGTTGTTGTTGAACCAGGACTTCATGTTGTTGAACTCGTCCCACTGGTCGCCGATCCAGTCGAACTCTTCCATCGTCTCGAAGAGCTGGTTCAGGGCATCGATGGCGCTGGCGGCGGTTTGGACCGGATCGAAGACGGCGAACTGCGCCCGGAGCCGATGCACAGGCGCGAGAATCATCAGGACGGACAGCACGGCTACCCCTATCTTGGCGGATACTCTCATGGTCAGTTGCTTGCGGTGGTTATGGCGTCGATAGCGTCACGGATGCTCCCAAGCTGGCGGGCCAGGTCGTACAGGGGTTTCTTCCGCACCTTGTCCGACTCGAAGGCGAGCGCCTCCTCGGGGGACACTTCCGTGGCGTACACGCCGCTGCGGTCGTTCCACCGGATGTAGACCTCGCGGTAACGGTAGGCCGGATTGAGGGAGCGGTTCATCGACAGGATGAGGTCCCTGTCAGTCTGGGGAAGCCCGAGAAGCGTGGAGATGGCGTCGGCGTCCTCGGCCGTGCCGTTCTTCTCAAGGATGAACTTCACGTCGGAGTTCTTCAGGATGGCGTCGCTGATGACCTCGGAGGACATGATGTCGGAGATCTGCTGCGTGACGACCATCGCGGACGTCTGGAACTTACGGGCCGTCTTCCAGAGACCTCTAAGGTACGGGGCCATCGTCTCGTTGGCGATGGCCTTCCAGGCCTCCTCGATGACCATCAGCTTGAATGCATCTGAGGAGCGCATCTTCGTGTCAAAGGCATGCAGGATGCAGAGGATACACAGGCTGTAGAAGACCTTGTCCGACACTTGGCTGAGCCGGTCGACCTCGAACACGGTGAACCGGCTCTCGAACAGGTCCTTCGGGTTCGGGTCGTTCAGCAGGAAGGAGAAGGTACCCATCGATGAGTACGGGTCGATCGCCCGCAGGAAGCGATGGACATCGAAGTCAGCGGGTGTCACAGGGCTGCCGCCTACGAGGTAGGGATTCTTGGGCATGCTTGTCACGGCACCCCTGTTGTTCGTTTTCGGTACGATACGGGGCGCTACTTCCTGGGAGACGAAGTTGAAGAAATCATTGAAGATGATCGGGACCTCCTGCTCCCAGCGGATCGCCCACTCCACGAAATCCGAGACAATCTTCGTCAGGACCGACATCGCATCCGTCGTCCATCCACGCTCAGGCGCCCACGCCGTCGTGAGGAAGGAAATGAAGAAGGTGACACCTGAATCGTCCTGCCTCAGATGGCCACTTTCGTCGAGCCACTTCCTGATGTCCCGGAACGGGCTGAAACTGAAGGGGTGCTCGGGGTCCCAGGAGTGGTACATCCCGTCCTTCCCGCCGGAGACCTCCCGGATGATCTCACAGAGACCCTCGTAGGAATCGCCGACGTCTATGAGGAAGATATGCTCGCCCGCGTCGTAGCAGTTGCGCAGGTACGAGTTCATGAAGAACGACTTACCCGAGCCCGACGGCCCCAAAAGGAAGGCGTTGTAGTTATCGATATGGCCCCGGTCACGTGCCAGGCGCTGCACATCGATGTCGATAGGAACATTCCGTAATCGGTCACAGATGCGGAAGAGCCCACCCTCCATCGGCCGCTCGAAGGTCTCGTTCAGCCCCAGACAGAGCATGCTCCGAAGCTCGTGCCTCATCAGGTTGTCCGCCCCGATCTCGCAGGCTGCGCCGGGTACCCCGGCAAGGAAAAGCGACGGGACATCGCTCTTCGACTGTACAGCCACCACGCCCATGGACGAAAGCGCCGCGCTGACCTTTCCCTTCAGTTCCAGCTCGCTTCCATCCGGGCCCCAGGCTAGGATGTTCAGGTGCGAGTGGACGGAGATGAGGGAGTCCCGGTGGACCTCGTCGATGTAGGAGATAATCTCGTCCGATGCGACACGGTTCTCGGCCGACGAGGACATCGAGGTCATCTTCCGCCGCTTGCGGTCCAACTCCGTGAGAAACTGTCCCTGCGCAGGGACGAGGATGTACTGGTTGACGACGTGCTCGCAGTCGAGTCGCAGGCCGATGGGGGACGACCGGGAGAGGAAGAGTTCGCTGGACGGACCGCTGAGTTCATCAACCCGGCAAACGTTCTCCAGTTCTCCGGGAAGGTTCCCCGACTCGGAGACCTTGAAAGCGACGAGCATCTTCTCCCCGACCTTCATCCGCTCGCCTCCGTCCAGGCTGATGTCGGTCATCAGCGGCGACCCGCTGCCAAGCATCGTGTACCGCTGGAGCAGTCCGGCTTCGCCGCCGCTCCCGAGAAGGTCCCCGTCGGTGAGACGACGGGCCGACAGGCGACCGCCGCCCGTCAGGACGGTGATGAACTCGCCTGCCTTCGCGGTGAACCGATCGATGTCGCCCGCAGTGGGCAGGGGAGCGCTGAAGCGGATCCCGAACGCGGCGGTCTGCGCATGTGGACGGATGGCGGAGGCCTTGGCGGCCATCGTCAAGAACAGGAACTGCCGGTGCGTGAGGAACCGTCTTCCGGCGAAGTGAGACTCGTAGGCGTCGTGAAGGAAACGGCCGTCGTAGCAGGGCACGAACCGGTCGTACAGGAACCAGTCCTGGCGGTGGACCATCGTCCATGGCGGTAGGATACGGATGGCGGAATGGAACGCGGTGAGGATGTCATCATACCCGCCCTCAGTCATTGAGAAGGCAACGGGAAGCTCCAGTTCCCAGCCGATGGTGACATCGCCCCGTTTGGAGACGATGAGTCCGTCCTTAACACTCTGGATGGGGAAGACCGTATCCAGGTCCATCTTCCTGTAGACTGTTTCCATACGATTGTCAGTTATTGCCGTTAATTAACTTGCGGAAAGGTTGTGGGCGCACCCGGTAGCAACGTGGATACTTCCGAGCGTCCAGCCGGATTGCGAACTCCCGGTCGCTGGTGCGGTCTTGCAAGAGCATGACGAATACATAGGCGCAGGCGGCACCCAGGATGAACAGGACGAATCCGAAGATTCCCGCCGTGGCGGCACCGATGATGACGGCCAGCATCAGGACCACACCGGCAAGAATCAGGTACCAGGTGATGAACCTGCCCTTGATTCCGAAGAAGACCTGCGGCTTGTCGAGCGCCCTGTAGACCTTGCATTTCATCCCGGATCAGAGCATGGTATAGTTGATGACCTGTAGGATGATGACCGCGACGAGCAGTCCGCCGCCAATCTTCGTCAAGGCGTCGTTCGATGTCGGATCGCCCTTGAAGTACTTGTACAAGTTCACTCCAAGCATCCCGACTCCGACGAGTCCCATGATGATGGAGACTACGTTAATGATGGGACCGGCCAAACTCTTCAGCGTACTTTCGGCTCCGGTGAGGATGCTCTCGGCATTGACGTGCGTGCCGGAACCCTGAGCCTTGGCAACGATGGTTGCTAGGGTGGCAGTCAATGCGGACCCTGTTTTTCTGAAAATGTTTCTCTTATCCATATTCGAATTGGTTGATGATTTAATTCCTGTTCTAGTCCGATGTCATATCCTGGGGAGCCTCTTCCTCCATGTCAATGACAGTTACAGGTTCGTATGGCTCCTGCTCTACCTTCTGTTTCCGGGGGGATGGATCGAAGGCAATCTCATATCCCATGGACCTGAGTCGGTTGACGATCTCCTGTTTTTCTTCCGGCGTTCGTTTCGGGTCCTTCAGTTTGTCCAGGTCGGTCTCTTCCTTGATTTCGGTGATCTGCAACATCACTTCCATCGGCATCCGGTCACCCTGGGGGATGGACATCCGAAGTCTTCCGGGACCGGCCGGTGTGACTTTGACCATTGAGTCAGGTGAGAGGAGGTCGGCCTGAGGTGTATCCGATGTTCTTTTCTTCCCGGGCAAGATATAGGCGATTCCGACTGCGGCAACGCAAATCGCCAGGACTAGCAGTATGACAAATACCAGTTTCATCCGTTTCGTTTAAAAAGCCATAAGGCTTACTCTGTTGTAGGTACTTTAAGCTGTTTTGCTGCAAAGATATCACTTTATTTGATAATTACGACAAATTATATTAAATTTCGTACAATAAAATAAGCGGTATAATACAAAAAAGACTTGATGAAGATGAATGCGAGAATTCTCCCTCCCTCGCAAAAGACTTCGGAAAAAGCTCCAGGTTTTCGCTTTTTCCGCGGCTGCTTTTGCCGTGCCCTTGTGCTTTTCCATTTGCGTCGAAATCCTTCAGGATTGCGGCCACACCATGTGGCGCATCCCTCGGATTCTTCCGCGAAGTTAAAAGCACACCCACATGAGCATGATTTATCTAATGAGAACTGTGAAGGACGGAGGCCGGAGCCGCCTGCGTCCGATGCCTTACCAGGCAGACCCGTCCGGGAAGGACATCATCTCCGACCTGAATGTCCAGGCCAATACCGCGATCCGTGCCGCCTACCCGGTTGGGACGGTCTTCGCATCCGAGACCCTCGAACTGCGTACGAGGAGCCTTACCCCTTTCTACTCCGCCGGGGACATCTTCCCCGTCAGCATCGACACCAAGGATCTCGTGGACGCGAGCCACACTCCGACGACCGAGATGCTCGATGCCTACAACGACTATATGGCGAACCACCGGGTGAACGACGCCGGGGCTCCGTCGACGGGTATCTTCAACGAGGACGGTGTCGCGGCGAAGCCGATGACGCTGCTGGACAAGATCCGGAAGAACCCGCGCTATGCAGTGCCGACCATCGCCCAGGACGGCTTCTGGGTGCGGGAGGACAACTGGTACCTGCTGCTCGTGAACCTCCTCCAGCAGGAGAACACGCTCTTCACCGGCCCCTCCGGGACGGGCAAGACGGAGTTGGTGCTGACGGCCTGCCGCAAGCTCGGCCTTCCGTGCCACGTGTACGACATGGGGTCGATGTACGACCCGATTTCCGAAATGCTCGGCGTGCACCGGATCGCCCCGGACGGTTCCTCCGTATTCGACTACGCCTCCTTCACGCAGGACATTCAGGAGGAGGGTGTGATTCTTCTCGACGAGTTGTCCCGTGCGACGCCTGCCGTCAACAACATCCTACTTCCGTGCCTGGACAGCCGCAGGGCGCTTCCCGTGGAGATGGCCGGGACGAAGGACTGCCGCTCGATACCCGTCCATCCGAAATGCCGTTTCGTGGCGACCGCGAACATCGGTGCGGAGTACACGGGCACCAATATGATGGACCGGGCGCTGATGGACCGTTTCTTCCCGGTGGAACTCTCCTATATGCCAGAAGACAGCGAGGTGGCCGTGCTGGTCAATCGCTATGGCATCCCGATGACGGACGCGATGAACATCGTCAAGGCTGCGGATGCCGTCCGCTCCAATTACAACAAGGAGGAGTTGGGTACGACGCTCTCCACCCGTGAGACGCTCAGGGCCGCCCGGATGGTCTCTGCGGGATACCCTGCGATGACGGCGATGGAACTGACCTTCCTGCCCCTGTTCGAGGGGACGAAGGCCGAGGGCGAGCGGAGCATCGTCTGGAATGCGATTCTCGCCAATTGACGGATAAAAACTGAAACATAGAACAATGAAAACGGATATTTCCAATTTGACTCCAGAGGAGAAGCTGGATCTTCTTACGAAGGATTTCCTCGAGCGGGACGGCGACCATTTCGTCCGGATCCGCAAGGAGGGCCGGCTCGGATGGGAGGATACGCTCGCAGAGGATTCCGCCTACTCGGCTATGATCCTGAACCCGAAGAGCGACGAGGAACTGGTCAAGAACGCCTACCGGCTTGCCTGCCAGATGATCGTCGCGATGGACGCGCCTTTCAAGGTGAATGTCTACATCGACGCGGACCGCTCCTGCACGGACTCGCACAGCGTGTTCGTGGCGAGCAAGGTCCTCGATGACGAGGCGCTCACGATCGGTAAGCGGCTGGATGTTTTCCTGGGGCTGGCCATCCACGAAGGCAGCCATCTTCTGTACACGGACTTCAACACGCTGCAGGATGAGGACAATCCGATCGTCCATCACCTTCAGAACATCCTGGAGGACGAGCGAATCGAGAGAGAGCTTGGACAGCGGAAGCCCGGACTGGCCAACTTCATCAAGTCCGTCAAGCAGTACCACTACGGGCGCTATCAGGAAACGATGGAGGAAAAGGATGAGGAAGTGCGGCTCAGCGCATTCGCTCGTTTATATAACGCCATTCTGAGTATCGTTCGCTATCCGTCCTCCCTGGATGCAGGAGATGCTGCCCATTTCGCGGATGCGCTCATCGAGATCCGGGATTTGCTGGTCCCGTATCCGGAAACGACGAAGGAGTGCCTGGAGAAAGCAAGGGAGATTTACGAGATTATGAAACAGCGGCTTGAAGAGGAGCAGGAAGAGCAGGAGGAACAGCAGGGACAAGGCCAAGGACAGGAGTCACAAGAGCAGCAGAATCAGGAGCAGGGGCAGAATCAGAGATATGATAATCCGCAATCAATGAGTGGGGGAGAATCGCAGCTACAGCCCGATCCGGGTGGAAGACAAGGTTCGAAACAACTGTCTGACGAGGATGTGGAAGCCCAGTTCCGGGACATCGAGGATGCCTTGAACGAACTGTCGGCCGATCCGTCTCTTCCGGGAGAGAACAACCTTGATACCGACGATATGGCGGATGCTGCGGCCGATGATGGCGGCCTGCTTGCAAAGGAGTGCGAGGGTGCCCTGGAGCGGGGCTCAAGAAACGGGACCGTAGTCATCAAGCCCGAAGAGGATGCGGATGCCTATTCAGATTCGATGGGCAGGATCCGGCGGTATATCCCGTCCGTCGCACAGGCGCTGCGATGCAACTGCACCGAATACTCGTACAATCTGACAGGGATGCGGAGCGGGCTGTTGGATACGAATAAACTGAGCGAGGCCCGCCAGGGTGTCCAGACCGTCTATGTCCGCAAAGGCGAGGTTCAGAGCGAGAAGGTGAGCGTCGCCCTGGTGATCGACGAGTCTGGGTCGATGTGCGGTGTCCGAGAGCGACTCGCCCGCGATACGGCGGTACTCGTGAACGAGGCTGTCGGGAAGATTCCGAATGTAGGGCTGTACATCTACGGATACACCTCCTTCGGGGAGAAGAACATCGTGCGGAACTACCGGGAAGCGGATTACATCGGTAGGGGATATGGAATCGGCTCCGTTGGCTCATTTGGCGGAACACCGACGGCCGAGGCGATTCTCGAGGCGGCTGCCCGCATCAGGCGGCGGACCAAGGACCGAGCGCTGATGTTCATCGTCTCGGACGGATGTGCAGAAGGTGGTGCACAGGCGGTTCGGAAGGCGACGGATGAGGTTCGCCGTGACGGATTCACTCCAGTCGGAATCAGCATCGCATCCTCGCTTCCGGAAAAGGAGCTGCGCTCTATGTATGACACATACATCGTGATGGACGAGATCGGCTCCCTGGCGTCGAGCCTCGGGAAGATTGTCAAGAAGGCCGTCCTGAAGGCGGCGGGGAGGACGGTGCGATGAATGCGGAACAGTTCCTTGACAAGACGACGGACCCGGAAATCAAGATTCTGGCGTCGATGGTTTTCTCCCGGGAGGGAGACAACAGCGAGTCCGTAAAGAGGGCGCAGATGCTTCAAGACCTCAAACAACGGATGGAGACCGACATTGTCCATTTCTTCTATCGTAAGGGAGACGGCTCGCTCCGCAGCGCGTATGGGACCCGGGACCGCAACCTCATCCGCGAACATATGGGGGAGACCAAGAAGGAGGCTGATAAGGCCAAACCGATACGGACCTTCACTTATTTCGACATCGGTCGGTGTGACTGGCGCTCGTTCCGACCGGAGTCTATTGACCGGCTCGACCTGGAATACGCCCTATGAAAAACTGAACAGCAGGTATCCCTGAGGAGGGAAGTCCATTGTCCATTCGGACAGATTTCCTATACGCTATTGCCATTTCTGGCCCCCCTTGCCTCCTTCTGGAGGATACTTCCTTTCTGAAGAATGCCTGACCCCGCACCTGCCCGGTGCGGGTTTTTTCGTGCTTGTTCCGCCGGACCGGTCGGGAGGATGGCACGAGGCGAGTCGCCTCTTTGCCACCACGCCGGAGCCACCCTGCGTCCATCAGGCTGAGCCGGGCAAGCCCGCTCAGCTGTCCACTTCGCGACTCCCTGGTTTCACCAGGGATTGCCAAGCTCAGGGCACCACCCTGACCCCGTCACGCTCGTTTAGCCCGCAGGGTCCCGTCTCCGGCTCTCCCTCCCTCCGGGTGCCCACGGGATGCCTTCCCCACAACTCCCACATCCTCCTGGGCGCAAGGACGCGGGAGCCGGTGGCGGGGCAGGAGTGCTTAAGCCCCACTCGCGTCTTCCCGGAGGTAAGCCGCTTTCGTTGTAGCGTCGCAATCCTTACCGCCTCCTGGGCGCCTCTCCCAGGAACTGGGGCCGGCGTTCCCTCCCGCGTTTGCACCCTTCGCACTAGGGGCCCCGGCATCCCGTGGGCACCCGGTCCGGAGGACGGAAGCAGAATGCTATCTCCCTAATGGTAAACGATTCGACGCGACTTGCTGAAATTTGTAGTTTGAAAACTACAGCCATATTCAATGACCAGCCGAAAGCCACGCGACGAAGTATTGCTGCGAGGTCCGCCGCCCTTGTTCATACGGGCGGCCGCCTCCCAGCATCGGCAGACGTGACTGTTCAATTTCGCAAAAGGCGGCATTCCCACCTGATGTGAAGTTAAACACTCTAGAACCACATGATGAAAAACAACCTGAACGAACTTGTAATGGAGATTCTTTCCATTTCTTGCTCTTTGGTCAAGGCAATTGACCGCTATGAAGAAACCAAACACAACCTCGGTATCGGCCCAACGCCAATCAGTGATGCCCGTGCCAGCGCACTGATTGTAGCCAACTTGGCTGCGCTAGAGCTGGTTGATGACGGTTCAATCCTGGATATGGACATCCTGTCCGATCAAGCTCGCGACCTGTTGAAGACGCTTGGCGTCGATGCAGAGTAACTCTTTCCGGCGGACGGCCCCCTCAGGAGCCGTCCGCTTTTCTTCCCAAAATCGGGAGGATTTATTCGTGTGATCCTGTGATTTGCAAAAAAGACAGCCAACTCGAAAGGGTTGGCTGTCTGCAGACGGGCCTGGGCGTCAAATGACGCAATTCTTCACGTAGTCTCCATTATAAAAGAAAGCAGACTATCATAAATGAACTTTGCAAATATAGCATTTTTTGAAAGATAGATAAAGATGTTTTTGCCAAATACCGTTGCAAATATGGGGTGATTTTGCTAAATTTGATAGACGAGAGGTGTTAATTGATGGGCCCTTTCGCTGTACGGACTATGAGAAGGCGCTTCGTTCGGTTCGCGGCGTTCTTCGCCGCTATCATCGCAATCAGTACGGCCGTGTCCTGTAACAAGGATACGGGGCCCGCTGTTGTCGATAAGCCCGCATACGCGCTGTCTTTGGGCGAGATTCCAGTCTCTTTTGGTGAAGGTGAAGCCATCACCGTGTCCATCCCCATCATCACCGACGCGCCGGATTCGGAGATTGAGTTGGCTGATGTTCCAGCCTGGATCAACGCCTATGTTAAGGAAGGCACTGTCGTGCTGAAAATCGCCGAGAACAATACGGTCGATGCGCGGAGCCAGACCATCACCGTACGATTGAAGGACGGCTCTAAGTCGCAGCGAATTGAGATTGTTCAGGACTGGCATCTGGTCAATGGTGAAGGAATGGTCAAGTTCAAGGACCGCGCCTTCAAGAAGGCTGTGCTCGAAGCCTGGGACACCAACCATGACAACGACATCTCCCCGGAAGAGGCGCTCGCTGCCGATGCCGTCGAGGCGGTGGGGAAGGGAATCAAGGACATCAGTGGCATCGAGTCGTTCCTGAACATCGGCAAGATCGACCTCCGGGACAACGACATCGAGGACGGCTCCCTCACCGCCAACCACCCGTACCTCCATTGGCTTGACCTGGTGGGGAACAAGCATCTCAAGACGTTCGACACCCGCGGCTGTACCATCTACTTCGACCATTGCGAGTTCGACGTAAACGACGACCTCCTCTACTACTGCTGGCGCCGTCAGGTGAACGTCAACGGCATGCACGAGGACGGCACCTTCATCGATTACAACAACGAACACGCCAAGCACGTCAAGGACGGGCGAGAGACAACCGACTGGTCCCGTCACACCCGCCTCGTCCAGCTGAACCAGCACACCAAGGGCGAAGGCAAGTTCAAGGTCAACTTCACCGGCCTCGGCTACATCGACGTCGACCTGGAGGACGGCTCCTTCGACCGCATCATGCGCGAGGGCT
>CAMJHJ010000057.1 GCA_946405485.1 uncultured Bacteroidales bacterium
ACAAGAGCGTGAACCCGGACGAGGTCGTCGCGATCGGCGCCTCCATCCAGGGCGGTATCCTCACCGGTGAACTCCACGACCAGAACATCCTCCTGCTGGATGTCACCCCGCTTTCCCTGGGTATCGAGACCCTCGGCGGCGTGATGACCAAGCTCATCGACGCGAACACCACGATCCCGGCCCGCAAGGCCCAGATCTTCTCCACGGCAGCCGACAACCAGCCTTCCGTCGAGATCCGCGTCCTGCAGGGCGAGCGCCCGATGGCCAAGGACAACAAGCAGATCGGTGTCTTCCACCTGGACGGCATCACCCCTGCGCCGCGCGGCATCCCTCAGATCGAGGTTTCCTTCGACATCGACGCCAACGGCATCCTGAAAGTGTCCGCCCTCGACAAGGCGACCGGCAAGGAGCAGAACATCCGTATCGAGGCCTCCAGCGGCCTGTCCGACGCCGAGATCCAGCGCATGCGGGATGAGGCCAAGGCCAACGAGGCGGCCGACAAGGCGGAGAAGGAGCGCGTGGACAAGATCAACAACGCCGACGCCCTCTGCTTCCAGGTCGAGAAGTTCCTGAAGGAGAACGGCGACAAGGTGCCCGCCGACAAGCGCAGCGCCGTGGAAGGCCCGCTGAACCTGCTGAAAGAGGCGGTCAAGAGCCAGAACGTCGCCGACATCGACCGCTACACCGATGAGATCAACCGCGTGATGAGCGACCTGTACCAGAGCATGAGCGGACAGGGAGGCCCTCAGGGACCTCAGTACGGTCCGCAGGGCGGCCCCGGCTACGGCCCTCAGGGTGGCGATCCCGGTTACGGTCCGCAGGGCGGCCCTCAAGGCCCTGAGGCTCCGGACGAGCAGTAAGCTTTTCCTCGCCCCGAAACGGGCAGGCAGTGGATTTCAGGAAGCGAAAGCTTATACCCTTCGGGGAATGCTTCCTGGAATACACTGCCTGCCCGTTTATACACGCGCAAGATATGTGCAAAAATGATTATCTTTGGTTACTTGAAATCAGGATTCTCTTAAATGCACGATGAAATGAAAAACTTACTGTTCCTGTTGGCGGCGATGGCCCTGTTGCTGCCGGGATGCGGCCGGAAGACGGCCGCGGAAGGGGATTCCCCGCTTCCCGTTATCTTTGAAACCGATCTGGGTAATGATGTGGACGACGCGCTGGCGCTGGATCTGCTTTATAAGTATCAGGATGCCGGCAAGATCCGTCTGCTGGCTGTCAATCTGAACAAGAACGGGGAGGCTCCGGCCGAGTTTGCGGACATCATGAATACCTGGTACGGATACCCGGACATCCCGATCGGCATCATCCGGGACGGGGCGGAATGTGAAAGCGATGCAGCCGTCAACTACGCCAAGGCGGTCGTGGAATTGAAAGATGCGGAAGGGAAGCCCCTCTTCGCCCGTTCCCATCCGGGTTATGCGGACTATCCCGAGGCGGTCACGCTCTATCGCAAGCTGCTGGCGGCTGAGCCGGATCACTCGGTCGTCATCGCCTCCGTCGGATTCTCCACCAACCTGATCCGGTTGCTGGAGACGGATGCGGATGGATACTCGCCGTTGAACGGCAAGGAGCTGGTCGCCAAAAAGGTGAAACTCCTGGTCACGATGGCGGGTTGTATCAACAATCCGAAGACCCATGAATACAATGTCAAGAAGGACATCCCGGCTGCCAAAGTCATCTTCGAGGAATGGCCCACGCCGGTCGTGACCTCACCTTTCGAGGTCGGAGTCCAGATCCGTTATCCTGCAGCCAGCATCGAAAAAGATTTTGCCTGGGCGCCGCAGCATCCGGCCGTGGAGGCCTACAAGGCTTATCTTCCCATGCCGTATGATCGTCCTACCTGGGATCCGACGGCTGTCCTGTATGCCGTCGAGGGAGGGGATTGGTTCACGGTTTCCGCCCCCGGCCGCATCGAAGTGACCGAGGAGGGCTCCACCCTCTTCACGGAAGATCCGGCCGGTACCCGCCGCTATCTGGCCGTGACGGATGAGCAGGCGAAAGCCATCCTGCAGCACTTCATAGAAATAATAACATCACCAAAAAAAGCGGACTGATCGCTCAGTCCGCTTTTTTTCTTATATTTGAAAGATTGAAATCATAAAGACATCAGATATGAGCAAAATCGTTGTGGCAGGCAGTTCCAATATCGACATGACTGCCTACGTCAAAACCCTTCCCCGTCCGGGGGAGACCATCGGAGGAGGTCGTTTCATGCAGGCTAACGGCGGAAAGGGAGCCAACCAGGCCGTCGCAGCAGGCAGGTTGGGCGGCAAGGTGACCTTCCTGACCTGTGTCGGCGACGACATGCAAGGCCGGATGCTGAAGGAAGTCTTCGCTTCCGACGGGATCGACACTTCCTGCATGAAGTTCAGCGCTGATTCGCCGACCGGCACGGCGCTCATTTTCGTGGCTGACGACGGTGAGAACTGCATTGCGGTCGCGCCCGGCGCCAACCGGGAATTGCTCCCGGAGGATATCGATGCCGCGGAAGAGACGATCCGCAAGGCCGGATTCCTGCTGATGCAGCTCGAGATCCCGCTCGACACCGTCTATCATGCCGTCGACCTGGCCTACGGGGAGGGCGTCAAGGTGGTTCTGAATCCCGCCCCTTTCTCGGATGCCATTCCCGTCGAAGTGCTGCGTAAGCTGTGGCTGATTACGCCCAACGAGACTGAGGCCGAGAAACTCACCGGCATCAAGATCGAATCCGTCAATGAAGCTTTCCAGGCTGCGGATTTCCTGCTGTCACAGGGTGTGAAGAATGTGATCGTCACCCTTGGAAGTTCCGGTTCCGTCATCTGCAACGCCGATGTCCATGAGTTCGTTCCCGCCCGTAAGGTGACGGCCGTCGATACGGTCGGCGCCGGCGATGTGTACAACGGCGCGCTCGTGACCGCCCTGTCCGAGGGAAAGGATCTGGTGGAAGCCGCCCGCTTCGCGACCATCGCTTCCTCCATCGCCGTGACGCGCCCCGGCGCACAGTCCGGCGTGCCCCACCGCGAAGAGGTGGATGCCATTATGAATCAATAAAATAACATTAAAACCATAAAGCCATGTTTATCGTCAACAGCTACACGCTTGCAGTCATCCTCTGCTTCGTCATCATGCTTTGCTGGGGCTCTTGGGGCAACACCCAGAAGCTCGCCGCCAAGAGTTGGAGATATGAATTGTTCTATTGGGACTATGTGATCGGAATGGTCCTCTTCGCCCTTTTGCTCGCTTTTACGGCGGGCAGTATCGGTGAGGCCGGACGTCCCTTCCTTACCGACTTGAAGCAGGCATCCGCTTCCAGCGTGCTCTGGATCCTGCTCGGCGGTATCATTTTCAACGCTTCCAATATCCTGCTTTCCGCATCGACCTCGATCGCCGGCCTTTCCGTCGCTTTCCCTTTGGGCGTGGGCCTGGCGCTGGTCTTGGGTGTGATCAATAACTACCGTGTCGCGGTCCAGCAGGGATCCAAGACCGGCAACCTGGTGCTGCTGGCCCTGGGCGTCGCCCTGGTCGTCTGCGCCATCATCTGCAACGGTATCGCCGCCAGCCGCAAGGGCGACAGCGGCATCTCCAAGGCAGACCAGCGGAAAGGTATCATCCTGGCCTTGATCGCCGGTGTCGTGATGTCTTTCTTCTCTTCCTTCGTGATGCGTGCGATGGATACGGCCAATTTCGTCACGCCCGCTGCGGGCAAGGTGACCCCTTATACCGCCATCGTCCTCTTTACCCTGGGCGTGCTGCTGAGCAACTTCCTCTTCAACACGATCGTGATGCGCAAGCCCTTCGTCGGAGAGCCTGTCAGCTACAGCCAATATTTCAAAGGCAACTTCAAGACCCACCTCGTCGGCATGCTCGGCGGTGCGATCTGGTGCCTGGGTACCGCGCTCAGCTATATTACGGCCGAGAAGGCCGGTCCGGCCATCTCCTATGCGCTGGGACAGGGCGCGCCGATGGTCGCCGCGATCTGGGGCGTCTTCATCTGGAAGGAATTCAAGGGCGCCAAGAAGGGCGTTTACGGCTTGCTGGCCCTGATGTTCTGCCTGTTTGTCGCAGGTCTGGCCTGCATCGTCGCAGCCGGAAACTAGGGGAGTATGCGTAAGCTTTTGATGATTGCGGCCGCCTTGATGGCCGCCGGTTCTCTTCAGGCTGCCAAAAAACCTGCGGTTGAGGATTGGGTCAATCCGGCCGTCAACCAGCGGAACCGGGTGGAGATGAGCGCGCGTTTCAACTCCGACGGAGAACAGCTTTCCCTAAACGGAACTTGGAAATTCAAATGGTACGAGACCATCGAGTCCCGTTCCCGCGACTTCTTCGCCCCCGGCCTGGATGACAGCGCCTGGGACGAGATGCCGGTGCCCGGCCTGTGGGAGCTCAACGGCTACGGTGACCCGCTCTATGTCAACATCGGCTACGCCTGGAAGGGCCATTACAAGAACAACCCGCCCTATCCGGCCCTGGAACACAACTACGCCGGCCAGTACCGCAGGACCTTCGTGATGGATCCCTCCTGGGTCGGCCAGGACATCTTCCTCTGTATCGGGAGCGCCACGTCCAACGTCCGCGTCTGGATCAACGGCAAGGAGGTCGGTTACAGCGAAGACAGCAAGCTCGAGGCCCGTTTCAATGTCACCAAGTATGTCGTGCCCGGTGAGAATCTGATCGCCCTCGAGGTCTTCCGCTGGTGCGACGGCACCTATCTGGAGGACCAGGATTTCTGGCGTCTGACCGGCCTGTCGCGTGACACGTATCTTTTCACGCGTCCGAAAGACCGCATCAGTGACTTGCGCGTCAAGGCTGCTGCGTCCGGCGCTTTTGAAGTCACCGCCCTGGTGACGCCCGGTGTCAAGCGGCTCGATTTTACGATCTCTTCCCCCTGGGGCGAGGATGTGTCATTCAGCGCCGTTCCGGTCAAGAATGTGGCAAGCGCCAGCGTCACGGTGCCGGATCCGGAGCTCTGGACGGCCGAGACCCCCAATCTCTACACGCTCTCCGTCACCGCCTCTTCCAAGAAGGAGGTCACGGACCATGCCGACCTGCAGTTCGGCTTCCGGGATGTCGAGATCAAGGGAGGCCAACTGCTCGTCAACGGCCAGCCTGTCCTGATCAAGGGCGCAGACCGTCACGAGATGAACGCCGAGAAAGGTTATACCGTCTCAGAGTTCGACATGATCCGCGATATCGCGATTATGAAGCGCCTCAATATCAATACGGTGCGCACCTGCCACTATCCTGATGACCCCCGTTGGTATGAGCTTTGCGACAAATACGGCCTGTATGTGATCGCCGAATGCAACATCGAGTCCCATGGCATGGGCTATGGCCCGGAGACGCTGGCGAAGGAGCCCGCCTATGAGCAGGCCCACATGGAACGCACCCAGCGCGCGGTCAAGCGGGACATCAACCATCCGTCGGTCATCGTCTGGAGCCTCGGCAACGAAGCCGGAGCAGGCCCCAATTTCGAGAAGACCTACACCTGGCTCAAGCAGTTCGATCCCACCCGCCCCGTCCAGTACGAACGGGCTGAAAAGGACTGGTACACGGACATCTTCTGCCCCATGTACCATAGTTACAGGGCTTGCGAGGAATATGCCTCCCAGCCGCAGGACCGGCCGCTGATCCAGTGCGAATATGCCCATGCGATGGGTAACTCGATGGGTGGCCTGAAAGAATATTGGGATCTGTTCCGGAAATACCCCCTGCTCCAGGGCGGTTGCATCTGGGACTTCGTCGACCAGGCGCTTCGCTGGCCTGTGAGCCGTTCGGACGGCGCCACCGACCATGTTTTCGTCTTCGGCGGTGATTTCAATGACTATGATCCTTCGGATGCATCGTTCAACTGCAACGGCATCATCGCGGCGGACCGCAGCCTGCATCCGCATGCCTATGAAGTGGCGTACCAGTACCGTTCCATCCTGACTTCCGCTACGCCCGAAGAGGCGCGCGAGGGCAGGGTCAAGGTCTATAACGAAAACTTCTTCATCTCCCTGGACCGCTATGTGATGGACTGGGAGATCGTCGCGGATGGCCGGACGATGCTGGTGGGCTCCGTGCGCAACCTCAGCGTGGCTCCGCAGACCACCGAGACCGTCGAACTCGGTTACACCTCTGACGACCTGGCTTCTTTCGAAGGGGACCTCTTCCTCAATGTCCACTATTATCTCAAGAAGCGCGACGGCGTCCTGCCGGCAGGTTTCGAAGTCGCTTATGACCAGATCATTATCGAGAACGTGCCTTACGAGAGTGAATTCTCCGACACCGAATTCTTCATCGAAGATGGGGAAGCCGCACTCATCCTGACGGGAGAGGCGGCGGCGAAGGGCTCCGGTCTTGTGCCGCGCCCCTATCCTTGGAAAATCGCGTTCGATAAGTCTACCGGTTTCATGAGCTGCTATGAGTTGGACGGCAAGCCTCTCCTGGTCAACGCGCCGATGCCGTGCTTCGGCCGCGCCGTCACGGAGAATGACCTGGGTGCCCAGCTTGACCGCAAGTGCAGGCAGTGGCTCTATCCCGAGTTCCCGCTCAAGTCGTTCGAGGCCGTCACGGAAGACGGCTGCGAGGTCGTTACCGCGAAATATCTTGTCTGCGAGGCGGCCGAGGTCACCATGACCTATACCATCCATGGGGACGGGTCTGTCGAAGTGAAGGAGCAGATGCGGGATGGCGGTGACTTGGACCAGGAGCCGATGCTGATGCGCTTCGGGATGGAGTTCTCGATGCCGGGTGAGTATACGGTCCTGGATTTCTACGGAAAGGGGCCTTTCGAGAATTATGAGGACCGGCAGTCCGCCGCCCTGATGGGCCATTACTTCCAGCGGGTAGAGGAACAATACCATTATGGCTATGTCCGTCCGCAGGAATCCGGCGCCCACACGGGTGTGAAGTGGATGCGGATCATCGATGAAGGAGGCAACGGCCTTGAACTCTCTTCGGCCCTCGGCTGCTCCGTCACCGTGCTCCCGTTCGCCCGCAAGGACATGGACCTCTCCCTGCTGAAGAACGGTCATTCCCTGGACCTAAAGGCGAAGGCGCATGAGAACGACCGCAGTGCCGGCGGCACTTATGTCAACGTGGACCTCAAGCAGATGGGCCTTGGCTGCGTCAATTCCTGGGGTGCCATTCCGCGCAAGGAGTACCTGCTCCCTGCCGGAAACTATGATTTTGAATTTGTAATCCGGCCGGTCCAGAACAAATAGGACCTGCCTTTGAACGGAAGATGAAGAGTTTCAGATTGTTAGCAGCAGGCATGGCAGTGATGCTGTGCCTGCCAGGCTTTGCCTCCAAGTCAAAAAGCGTATTCGCGGGGAAAGGAGACTGGCTGACGCCCGAGGTTTCCCAGCGGAACCGGGAGCCGATGCGCGCTCATTTCCATACGGACAGTCCCGTCCTGTCGCTTGACGGGAAGTGGAAGTTCAAGTTGTCCGATTCGCCGGATACGCGTTCCCTGGATTTCTTCAAGCCTTCGTTCAACGATTCTTTCTGGCATGAATTCCCCGTCCCCGGCATCTGGGAGATGGAAGGTCTGTTCGATCCGGTCTATGTCAACATCGGATATCCCTGGCACAACATGAAGGTCCGGGTCGATCCGCCGTTCGTACCGGACAAGGGCAATTACGTCGGCCAGTACCGCCGGAAGTTCCGCCTGGACTATTCATGGAAGGGCCGTCAGATCTTCCTCCATGTCGGTGCGGCCACTTCCAATGTCGGTGTATGGGTCAACGGCGAGGAGGTCGGCTACAGTGAAGACAGCAAGCTGGAGGCCTGTTTTGACATCACCGACCATATCCGTCCCGGCGAGAACCTGATCGCCCTCGAAATTTTCCGCTGGTGCGACGGCACCTGGCTCGAGGACCAGGACTACTGGCGGATGAGCGGTATCGCTCGCAGCGTCTGGCTCGAAGCCCGGCCGAAGGCCCGTATCGAGGATCTCCGTATCGTCGCCCATGCCGACGGCAGTTTTACGATCGATTCCGAACTGACGGAAGATGTGAAGTCCGTGGATTTCATCATTTCCCGGAACGGTGTCACCGAAATGTCCCTCCATTCCCAGGACGGGAAGGCTTCCGGACGGATCGCCCAACCCGACCTCTGGACGGCAGAAACTCCCAACCTCTATCATTTGGAGGCACGTGCGATGGCTTCGAAGAAGGGTTTCGAAACCGTCAGCCTGGATTTTGGCTTCCGTGACGTTGCGGTCAAGGGAGGCCAGCTGCTGGTCAACGGGAAACCCATTACGATCAAGGGCGTCAACCGCCATGAGTTCAGCGAAACGGGCGGCCCGGTCGTGACGGAGGAAGACATGGTCCGGGATATCCGGGTGATGAAGCAGCTCAATATCAATACGGTGCGTACCTGCCACTATCCGGATGACCCCCGATGGTACGAACTCTGCGACCAGTATGGCCTCTACGTCATCGCCGAAGCCAATATCGAATCCCATGGGATGGGATACGGTCCGAAGTCGCTTTCCAAGCATCCCCGTTTCGAGGCGCCGCATCTGGAGCGGGTGTCCCGGGCGGTCCGGCGGGATGTAAACCATCCCTGTATCATCGTGTGGAGCCTGGGCAACGAGGCCGGTTACGGACCCAATATCGAAAGGTGCTATTACTGGGTGCGTCGTTTCGATCCGACACGTCCCGTCCAATATGAACGGGCCGGACTGGAGTATGCCACGGATATCTATTGTCCGATGTATCCTTCGCTGGAGGATTGCGAGGCTTATCTTTCCAAGGATCCTTCCCGTCCGTTGATCCTGTGCGAGTTCGAGCACGGAAGGGGTAATTCGATGGGGGGCTTCAAACAGTATTGGAACCTGGTTACGAGTTATTCCAAGTTCCAGGGCGGCTGCATCTGGGACTTTGCCGACCAGACGCTGCGCCGGACTGATGCGGAAGGCCGCGAATACCTGGCGTATGGCGGAGATTTCCCTTTCGATGACCTTGATTATATCTGTGGCAATTGCGAAGGAGTCGTCGCTGCGGACCGGACCCCCCATTCGCATGCCCACGAAGTAGCCTACTTCTACCGCAATATCCTGACTTATGCGGATCCCAATGAGGCCGGTTTCGGCCGCTTCCACATCTTCAACGACAATTTCTTCACGGACCTGTCGAAATATCGCCTGGAGTGGGAACTGATCGGGGACGGCAAGCCGCTGCTGGACGGACGGATCGATGACCTGGATGTCGAACCGCAGCGCACTTCCCTGGTCGACCTGGATTTCAATGCCTATGAGATTGCTTCCATCGGCCAGGATATCTATTTGAATGTGAGATATTTCCTGAAGTCGGACGACGGCCTTCTGCCGGAGGGGACCGAGGTCGCCCATGACCAGATCCTGATCAACGAGGCGGTGCCGTCATTCGCATTCAAGGGCGGAGATACCTTTGTCAATGAAAAGGGGAATGACCTCGTTTTCGAGGGTAATACCCCGGAGCGCATCCCTTGGGAGATCCGGCTTGATGAGGATTCCGGCGCCATCATTTCGTACAAGGTCGGCGGTATCCAATTCCTGTCCGGTCCGCTGGTACCCTGCTTCGGACGGCCGCTGACGGAGAAAGATCTCCGTTTCGTGAGGAAGTATGGCTCCGTGGAATGGCTCTATCCTGAGTTCAAGGTCAAGTCCATGGGCCTGTATCCCGGTTGCAAGCTGCGTGTCGTGCTGGAGGTGATCGGCCTGGGTGAGATGGACATGCTCTATTTCGTCAATGCCGACGGTACGATGGAGATTGAAGAGCATCTGAAGAATGTGAGTTCCTCCGCTCCGCTCCTCCGTTTCGGGATGGAGTTGGCGATGCCCTCGCGTTTCGACCGGATCGATTTCTATGGCAAGGGTCCTTTCGCCAATTATCCCGACCGTGAGTCGGCTGCGATGATGGGACGGTATGTCCAGCGGGTGGAGGATCAGTTTGACTGGACGTATCCCAGGCCGCAGGAATGTGCCAACCACGGCGGCTTGCGCTGGTTCAAGGTGGTGGACGCGGATGGCCTCGGCCTTGAATTCGCCTCCAAGGACAAGTTCTCGGCCACGGCCCTTCCTTTCTCCCGCCGCGCATATGACCTCTCGCTGGGGGCTGTTTCGCATACCGCGGACCTGAAGCGGGACCAAGACAGCGGGTCCACATTCGTCAACCTCGACCTGTGCCAGATGGGAGTGGGTTACATCCAGGGATGGGACCTCCCGGAGGCCTGGCGCCTGCCGGCCGGAGACTACACCTTCAAGTTCATCGTCCGGCCTCACTACAAGAAATGACAAAACGGAAACTATGAAAGATTTTAAACTCGGCTTCGGCTTGATGCGCCTGCCGAAAAAACCTGGCGGAGCCATCGACCTGCCGCAGACCATGCAGATGGCGGATGCCTTCCTTGCGGCGGGCGGCACCCACTTCGATACGGCATATATCTATGACCGCGGCGAGTCTGAGAAGGCGTTCCATCTGGCCGTGGCCGAGCGTTATCCCCGTGACCGTTATACGGTGTCCTCGAAGCTGTGCGCATGGCAGCAGTGCCGTTGCGAAGCAGACGCCAAGCAGCAATTCTTCACCAGCCTGGAACGGACGGGAGCCGGTTATTTCGACATCTATTTCCTGCATGCCCTTCAGCGGAACAACTACAAGAAATACGATGAGTACCATCTCTGGGATTTCCTCCGAGAGCAGAAAGAGAAAGGCTTGGTCCGTCATATCGGCTTTTCCTTCCATGCGGATGCGGATCTGTTGGAGGAGTTGCTGACCGCCCATCCGGAAGTGGATGTCGTCCTGATGCAGATCAATTATGTCGATTGGGAGCATCCGGGCTTTGTCGCCCGTGCCTGCTATGAAGTCGCGGTGCGCCATGGTAAAACCATCGTCGTGATGGAGCCTGTCAAGGGCGGTGCGCTGGCGCGGCCCCCCAAGCGGGTGGAACAGATCCTGAAATCTGCCGATCCGCAGGCGTCTTGCGCCAGTTGGGCGCTCCGTTTCGTCGCCTCGCTGGACGGGGTGAGCATCGTCTTGTCCGGAATGTCCGACCTCGTCCAGATGGAAGAGAACCTGTCCCTGATGAAAGATTTCCGTCCTCTTTCAGAGCAGGAGCAGGAAGTGATACGGAAAGCGACGCGGGCCTATGCCAGTTACGGTTCCATCGCCTGTACATCCTGTCATTATTGTACCGAGGGTTGTCCGCAGGATATCCCGATTCCGGAGATTTTCTCGGTCTACAACCAGATACAGCTCATCCCTGCCTGGGACCATGGTGAGCGGAATTATGAGGTCGCGACCCATGGGCGCGGCAAGGCCTCCGACTGCATCGCATGCGGTCAGTGTGAGGGTGCATGCCCCCAGCATCTCCCGATCATCGAGTTGCTGGAGCGCTGCCGTAAGGTGGAATAGGCGTTACACTTCAACGAAGCGGCACCACCCGTGGGTGTCTTCCGTCTCTCCGGCCTGGATGGCCGTGATGCGGGCGTAGAGTTTCTTGGACACAGGTCCGACTTCGCCGTCGGGGCAGAACCGGAATTCCCGGGAAACAGTCTCTTCTTCCAACACCGGCTTGATGTCGATGTGAGACAGCGGCGTGATCACTACGGCCGTGCCGCAGCCGCCCACTTCCTCGAAAGTCTCCAGTTCTTCCAGGGGGACGGGTCTCCGTTCCACTTCCATCCCGAAATCCTTGGCCACCTGCTGCAGGGTCTTGTTGGTAATGGATGGCAGGACGCTGTCGGATAGGGGAGTGATGTATTTGTTGCCTTTGATGCCGAAGAAGTTGGACGAGCCGAACTCGTCGATGAATTCGCGGGTGGACGAATTGAGATAGAGGAGTTCGGCATAGCCTTGCTCGTGGGCGAACTTATAGGGCTTGAAGGTGGAGGCGTAATTCGCGCCGATCTTGTAGCTGCCGGAGCCCTTCGGCGCCGCCCGGTCATAGTTGCCCGGAATGACGGCCGCGCAGGACTTCAGGTGCGCGCCGTAGTAGGAGCCTACCGGGGCGCACATGACGGCGAAAACGGCCTCCGGATAAGGCACGAGTTGCATCTGGGGATGCATGCCCACCAGGAGCGGAC
>CAMJHJ010000058.1 GCA_946405485.1 uncultured Bacteroidales bacterium
CTGTCGCCGGCCAGCAGCGGCTCGTCCGGCTTCGGATTCGTCACCAGGACGCCATCGCGCATGTAGCTGATCAGCATGCACCCCGACTTCCGCAGATTTGCCTCCCGGAGCGTCTTCCCGGTCAGGTAAGACTCCGGCCCCAGCTCGATGCGCTCGATCGCAAACTCCTCATTCTCCTGCCCGTGCGTATGGATCCCTTCCTGGATGCTGGAGACAAAAGCGTCGATCTGCTTCGTCGTTCCGACGGCCAGCAGGCGGTCGCCGGGATAGATGCGCACGTCTCCCGACGGGATCAGAATGCTCTGGGTGCCGCGGGAGATCTTCAGGATGTTGATCCCCGCCGCGTGGCGGAACGGCAGTTCGCGCAGCGTCTTGCCGATATATTCATAATCCGGTGAAATGGTGATCTGCTCCAGATGGACGTCATAACCGGCCATTGTCTCAGAGACCTTCGAACTGACAGGATTGCGCCGGCGCATCATCTCCTCGCGTTCGTTGAAGTTGGCGAAGAAACGCTCTTCCAGGCCGCCGAAACGATGGACGGAGGTCTTTGCAATCCAGAAAAAGACAAAGGCCGCAGCGATGATCAGCAGCGTCGTCCAGCCCGCCAGGTCGAAATGATCCACGATGGCGATCAGCACGAAAGCAATGCCGATGAAGATGCGCAGCAGCATCAGGAAGAGGATCGGCCACTTGTTGGCCGGCTTCTCCTTCAAGAGTTTCTGCGCCGGTTTGCGGATGGTCCCGTTGGTGACCGCCAGTCCGTAAAGGAAGGGCGCCATCGCCGCCAGGGTGACCAGGGTGACCGTCAGTTTGCGGGCGAATTCGCTCCAGCCGCCCAGCCAGTTTTCCGCCAGCTTGTTCAGATACATGCGGGAGCCGAAAAGGATGGCGATCAGCAGCACGCTGTAGAGGCCGATGCGCAGGAAGTAGCTGGTCAGCAAATGTTTCCATTCGCTCTGCTCGGCTCGGGAGCGCTTGCCGGCCTCCTCCTGGGGCGCGTCGATGCGCGCAAGGACCCTGGCCGGAAGTTTGCGCCGAAGCCAGGCCAGCGCGGGGTCCGCGGCTTTGATCATATACGGCGTCGTGAAAGCGGTGATGACCGACACGGCGATGATGACGGGATAGATGAATCCGCGCATGACCCCCAGGCTGCAGCCCACGCTGGCGATGATGAATCCGAACTCGCCGAGCTGCGCCATCGTGAATCCGGTATGGACGGCCGTATCCAGTCCCTTGCCGGCGAGTAGGGCGCCCGTGCCGGCGAAGCACAGGATGCCGGCCATGGCGACGAGAGTGATGATCAGGATCGTGGACCAATGCTCCGCGATGACCGCCGGATCGACCATCATGCCGACGGAGACGAAAAAGATGGCGCCGAAGAGGTCCTTGATGCCCGTCGTGACCTTGTGGATGTGCTCACCTTCGGTGGTCTCAGCCAGGATGGAACCCATCACGAAGGCGCCGAGCGCCGAAGAGAACCCGACGGCGTTGGCGAAGACCACCATGCCGAAGCAGAGGCCGATGCTGACCAGCAACAGGATCTCGTCGGTGATGTAATTCCGGACTTTCTTCAGCAGTGTCGGGATGACGAAAATGCCCACCAGGAACCACAGGATGAGGAAAAAACCGAGTTTGCCCAGGGCCAGCAGCATCTCGCCTCCGGCGAACTGGTTGGAGACCGCCATCGTCGAGAGGAGGACCATCATGAGCACGGCGATCAGGTCTTCGAAGACCAGGCTGCCGAAGATCAGGCTGGCGTAGGGCTTGTCTTTCAGCCCCATGTCGTCGTAGGCTTTCAGGATGATGGTCGTCGAACTCATCGAGAGCAGTCCGCCGAGGAAGATGCTCTCCATCATCGTCCAGTGCATTGCCGTGCCCACCAGGGTGCCGGTTAGGAACATGCCGACGCAGATGGTGCCTGCAGTGATCAGGGCGCTGCTGCCGATCTGGAGCAATTTCTTGAAACTGAACTCCAATCCCAGTGAAAAGAGCATGAAAATGATGCCGATCTCGGACCATTGGTGGACCGATTCGGGGGAGAACTGGGGGAAAAGGCCGAGGTGGGGCCCGACCAGGAAACCGGCGACGATATATCCCAGGATCAGCGGCTGTTTGAGCGCCTTGGAGATGACGGTGAAGATACCGGCAGCGATCAGGATGATGGCCAGTTCGGTTACGAGACTCAGTTCTTCGGACATTGCTTTAGAATAGGTGTTCGACGCAAAGTTAACAATTTTCTTGCTTTTACGTCCCTCTTACGAATACTTGGAACAGTGTTTGTATATCGACTCAAAAAAAGGATATTAACCCAACAAATGCAAAGCGATATGAAAAACGTCATTAAATTGGCTTCCGTCGCAGCACTTGCGGCAGCCCTGGCTCTCATGCCGGCATCATTGTATGCCCAGTCCCGCAGGAGCGCCGGGTCCTCTTCCGGATCCCGTTCCTCTTCCTCCTATAGCGGTGGCTCCAGCCACTCGTCTTCCAGTCATTCATCCGGATCGTACAGCCGTTCGTCCGGGTCTTCGAGCCGTTCTTCGGGCTCGGTCAGCCGCTCCTCCGGCAGCTCCCGCAGCAGCTACAGTTCTCCTTCCAGGAGTTCTTCGCCCAGCTCCCGCAGCTCGTACGGAAGCAGCGCCTCCCGTTCTTCCGGCAGCAGCTACGGCAGCCAGAGCCGCTCTTCCAGCTATGGAAGCCAGAGCCGTTCTTCGAGCTACGGCAGCCAGAGCCGTTCCTCTGCTTCCGGCGCCAGCCGTCAAGGCTCATCGCAGTCCCGCCAGAGTTATGGCGGCGGTTATTCGACCTCGCATCCTTCCGGATCGGCGGCAACCCGCTCTTCTTCCGGAAGCCGCAGCGTAACGCCTTCGCGTCCTTCGGGTTCTGCTTCGAGCCGCAGTTCCGCTTCTGCCCAGACTTCCAGCCGCCGCAGCGCTGACAGTCGTATTGCAACTGCGCCCCAGAGCCGTTCCGGCGCCGCTTCTCCGCAGAGCCGCAGTTCCGCCTCCGCCCAGACTTCCAGCCGTCGCAGCGCAGCCACTCCCGGCCGTCCCGTCGCCGGATCCTTGGGCAACCGTCCCGCTTCTGCGCCGGTTTCGCGCCGCAGCGCCGCTGCTGTCAGCCGTGACGTGCGTGGCGTCGGAGCGCACTCCATGAATGCGCCCAGGGACCATCGCCTGAATGGCGGACCCCGCGTCCATCCCCGTGACCGCGGTTTCATTGAGCACGACCGCATCGGCTGCTTCTACGGACACCATCATCCGCACTACTACGGCTGGAGGGTCCACGCCCTGCCGCCCCACTACCACCACCACATCTACTGGGGTTGGGACTACTACTACCACAGCGGCATCTATTACAGATGGTATGACGGCTACTACTTCGTCTGCCGGCCTCCGTTCGGGGTCTACTTCGACCGGGTGCTTTACGACCTGGATCTCGTCCTGATCGACTTCGCGTACTACAATACCGTTTACCGCACCTACAGTGCGATCAATGACAACTATCGTACGATCGAAGAGCAGAACCGCATCATCGCCGAGAACAATGCCGTCATCGCGCAGCAGAACGCCGCCGTCTCCGGCCGGACCCGCCTTGCGGACGAGTCCTACAACCTCGCAGCGACCCTCGGCCTCGTGCAGAGTTACGCGGACGTGAATGTGAAGTACTACTATGACGACGGCGTCTTCTTCATCGAAGGTAAGGACGGTCAGTATCAGACCATTATCCCTCCGGCAGGTGCCATCATCTCCGAGCTCCCTGACGACTATGAGACCATCGTGCTCGGCGGTCAGGAATATTACAAGGTGGACAACACCATCTACCGCACCGTCGCCATCGACGGCAAGGCTTACTTCGAGGTGCTGGGCCAGCAGGTCAACTAAAACGACCGTACTTGTTTCATAATGGGAAGGTGGAATTTGTGTTCCACCTTTCTTTTTTGTATCTTCACTGGAAATTGAGGATACGATGAAAACTGTTACATCCCTGATTCTTACTCTTTTCTTTTCTTTTTCTCTGATGGCGCAGACGGTGCCGACCGGACTGCGGACCGATCTGATCGAAAGAACCGATGTGGTATATTCCGGAGGCTATCCTACCGGGCTGACGCTGATTGAGGCCGGGTTGTCGAAAGGAGAGTTCCAGTATGCGGCCATCGCGACGTCGCGACCGCGCTTCAGTTGGGTGGTCCCCGCGGCCAAATCTCCGGATTCAGATGAGACCCAGGTGAGGATGATAGACAGGGATGTGATGCAGTCCGCCTATCAGATCCGTCTTTACCGTTTCGCCCCTTTGCAGGCGAAGGCACCCGCAAAAGGAGCGAAACAGTATGACTATCCGATGCCTGAGGAGGAAAAGAGCCTGGTCTGGGATTCCGGCCGGGTCGGGAGCGGGCAGTCGACAGCCGTCCCTTATGGCGGTGATCCCCTGGAGCCGGATACGGTCTATGGCTGGGAGATAAAGACTTGGGTCGTGGCGGGACGTCCGGAGCCTTTCGAAAGCGAATGGTCCGAGATGAAGTTGTTCAGGACTGCGCGCGAACTCCGCGATGATGCCGTCTCGACCGAGCCTCTCGTCAAGACAGACGAGCATCCCGTTCTGGTGAAAAAGCTTTCGGGAGGGAATGTGTTGGCTGATTTCGGCAAAGCGGCATTCGGTCAGCTGCGCCTGAAAATGCGTGGCGCAACTTACAATAAGGTCAACGTCGTTCTCCATCTGGGAGAGCGGCTGAAAGACGGCCGTGTAGACCGCGAACCTTTCGGCACTTGCCGTTACCGCCGCATCGAGTTGACCCTGCTTCCCGGGCCGCAGACTTATACCCCGGAAATCCTTCCCGACTGGCGCAATACCCACGGGGACGCCGTCCTGATGCCGGATTATATCGGGGAAGTGATGCCCTTCCGTTATCTGGAAATCGAAGGTTTGCCTTATCCCGTCGTTACGGGAGAAGACGGCGTCCCACATCATGAAGACCCCATCCGTGCTGAAGACATCGTCCGGATGACGGTTACGCATCCGGCATCTAACCAGGACGGATCCTTCTCCTCTTCTGACCGGATCCTCAATGAAGTCTGGGACTTGTGCCGCTACTCCATGGTGGCTACCAGCTTCATCGGCTATCATATTGACGGCGACCGCGAGCGGATTCCCTATGAGTGCGACGCCTTGATCAACCAACTGGGCTGGTATGGCGTGGAGGGCAGCTATACGCTGTCCCGCAGGACGGTCGATTACTTGCTGGACCATCCCACCTGGCCGACGGAATGGATACTCCAGACGGTCCTGATGGCCTGGTACGACTTTCTTTATACGGGCGACAACCGGCTCCTGGAGGCGCGTTATGAGATTCTCCGGAATCATACCCTTTCCGACTTGCGTCAGCCCAACGGCCTGATAAGCACTCGTTTGCGTCCGCAGGACGAAGTCTTTCTCAAAGGCCTCAACCGCACCCAGCCCATCCGTGACATCGTGGACTGGCCTCAGGGGCGGGGCTCTTTCGGACTCCCAGACAGCAATCCGGGTGAGGCGGATTTCTTCGAATTCACGGACTATAATGCCGTCGTGAACGCGTATCATTTCGCAACCCTGTGCGCGATGGCCCGCATCGCCGGTGCTTTGGGCCGTGACGAGGAATATGACCGCTGGACTGCGGATGCCGTCGCCTTCAAGGACCGTTACAACCGGTTTTTCCTGGACCGTCGGGCCGGCACCTATCGTGACGGCATCGGCTCCGACCATTCCGCGCTTCACAGCAACCTCTTCCCGCTGGCATTCGGCCTTGTGCCGGAGAGGCGCGTCCCCTCCGTTGCGGGTTACATCATCGGCAAAGGCATGGCGTGCAGCATTGCGAATGCCAAATTCCTTTTGGATGCCTTGTATGAGGCGGGGGAGGCGGATGCGGCTCTCGCGTTGCTCAATGCCACGCATGACCGCAGCTGGTACAATGCCATCCGCGCAGGATCGACGATCACTTTCGAGGCCTGGGATGACAAATACAAGGGAAACCAGGACTGGAACCATGCCTGGGGGGCAGCTCCGGCTGACCTGCTTCCCCATAAACTGCTGGGCGTAGAGCCGCTGGAGCCCGGTTGGGACCGCATTCGGATCCGTCCGCAGGTCGCATCCCTGACGAAGGTCGCCGGCACGATCCCAACCATCAAGGGACCGGTCTCCCTAAGTCTGGAGCAAGACGGGACCGGCTGCCGCCTTCTGCTCAACCTCCCATCCAATACGCAGTCTTGCATTTTGATTCCCTGGCCGAAAGACAAGAAAGCCATCGTGAGTCTTGACGGCAAACCGGTCATTACCTCCCGTGATGTGACGGGCCGTTATTTGGTTCTGGATCCGGTCGGATCCGGTATGCGGCTGATTGAAGTTCATTGAGTTCTATGAAAAAACATATCTTGATACCCTTGCTGGCCTGCTGTGCTTTCGTATCTCCTATCCATGCACAGGTCTCGCCCGATGCGTTCGGAACTGTCAGTTATGAAGTTCGTTACCAGTTGAAAGGCATCGACACGAAGGTGGCGGATGCTACGATTTCCCTGGAGAATTCCACCTGGAATGAACAGCGGGTCCTGCATTCCCATGCGATTATCCGCGCCGCTTCCGTTTTCCGTCTGTTCCTCAATGCGGAGTACCTGGCAGACGCCTATCTGCTCCCTGATGCGAAGGAACCGGTTTATTATATGAATCCCATCAAGAAGGGCGGGAAAACCGGCAAATTCGAATGTATCTACGACAGGCGCGAGAAGACCATCACCTCCCTTTTTATCCGGCCGTCTGCCGATCCTGTCCAGGAAACATATCCGCTGGATGGGAGATCAATGGATTTGCTGTCGCTGCTTCAGTTCGTAAGGTTCCTTTCTCTCCCCGAAGGCCGTTCCCTCTCCATGCATGTCTTGAAGGCCGGCTTGTCCGTACCGGCGGTCCTGACCTTCCAAGGCCTTGATACGGATCGTTTTCCGGATGTGGCAACCGACCGTTTCCTGCTGGATATGAAAGAGAAAGGACTGATGGAAAATGGGAGTGGAAACAAAATCACCGTCTGGCGTTCTACCGGCAGCGACCGTCAGATTCTCGGCTTGGAGGTGAACCTCGGCTCCGGAGTCATGTCGGTCTCCATCAAACAATGAAAGTTAGATTAACGATATGAGGAGAGTCTCTTTTTGGATATGGGCGTTCGCCGGTCTATTGGCGGCCTGCAGTCCTTCTTTTGAGGTTTATGACCTGACTTGCGAGGGCTTGACGGAACCGTTGGCCATCGATTCTGTGCTGCCGCATTTCAGTTGGAAAATCGCATCCAAGGCCCCTATGGCCCAGGCGGCTTATGAGATCCAGGTCGCCGGGAGCGAACAGTCATTACGCAAGGGAGACGCCCAACTCTGGATGAGTGGTAAGATCGTGTCCTCTGACCAGATCATGGTCCCGTATTCCGGTGCGCCGCTTGCTTCCCGTCAGCTGGCGTGGTGGCGCGTGCGTGTATGGAATGCGGATGGGAAAGTCTCCCGCTGGAGCGCCCCGCAACGCTTCGGGATCGGGGTCATCGGGGACGATGCGTTGAAAGGCGCTTACATTGGCGCCGTGCCGGGAGAGGGACGCGCTCCGATGCTGCGGAAGTCTTTTTCTGTTCCTTCTTTTGGAAAAGGTACGACTGCCTTGCTGCACGTCAATTCCCTGGGGTATCACGAGGCTTATCTCAATGGGAAAAAGGTCTCGGACGCCGTGCTGGCTCCGGCCGTTTCACAGCTTGACAAGCGCTCATTGACCGTGACTTACGATGTGTCCCGCCTACTTCGGAAAGGCGAAAATGAAATCGTCCTCTGGACCAGTCCCGGTTGGTATAAGATGGATACCTTCGAAGCCGTATTCGATGGCCCGCTGGTCAAGGCAGAGCTGGACCTGGTCCGGGATGATGCGTCTTCTGTCTGTCTTTGTACGGACGCTACCTGGGAGGGCGCCTGGAGCGGCTACCGGGACTATGACACCTGGAAACCGGGCCATTTCGGGGGAGAAGTGATTGACGCCCGTGTCGCTCCCCAGTCTGTAAGGAAACAGGATCTGGACAAATTGGAATGGGGCCCTGTCGCGGTCGTGGGTGTCGAAGGCATCGTCGCTACGCCGCAGATGTGCGAGCCTTGCCGTGTCCAGGAGACGGTGCAGGCTGTCAGCGTGACCCAGGAAAGCGAAGGCAGCTGGATCGTGGACTTCGGCCGCGTCCTCAACGCCATGCCGGACCTTCGGCTGCCCTCGCTTCCGGCCGGCCACCGTACGGTCGCATCCTTCACGGACCATATCATGCCGGATGGGTCGCGGGAAATCTACTCCCGCAACGAATACATCTCTTCGGGCGCACCGGAAGGCGACCGTTTCGCGAACCGCTTCAACCATCATGTGTTCCGCTATATCATCCTGGACAGCCTGCCGCAGGCTCCGCAACTCAAGGACCTGAAGGCGCACAGGATGCGTACGGACTTCCGCAAGACCGGCACTTTCGCCTCTTCGGACGCCGAGCTGAATGCGATCCATGACATGATCGCCTACACCTTGGACAACCTGGCCTTCGACGGATATATGGTGGACTGCGCCAATATCGAGCGCCTGGGTTATGGCGGCGACGGCAATGCCTCGACCCTGACCCTTCAGGAAATGGCCGGGGTCGCGCCTCTGTATCTCAACTGGCTGCAGGCCTGGATCGATGCGCAAGCTCCGGACGGGGGAATGCCGCATACTGCGCCCTGCCCTTACAAGGCGGGCGGCGGCCCCTATTGGTGCTCATTCATCGTGCAGGCGCCCTGGCGCACCTATATGAGTTATGCGGATGACCGTCTGCTCGGGCGCTGCTATCCGGCGATGCTTCACTGGCTGGACTACGTGGACAAATATGCCGTGGACGGCATGCTGCTGCTGGAGAATCGCTGGCCGGGGACCGATTACCGGACCTGGTATCTGGGCGACTGGGCGGCCCCGCCGGAGTATGTGGATGTCATGCTTCCGGAATCGGTGGACCTGGTCAACAACTGCGCCCTCTGCCAGGCCTATGCGGATCTGGAGCAGATTGCCCGGAAACTGGGGAAAGACCGGGATGCGGAGCGATTCAGCCAGCGACTTAAGGACCTGCAGGCGAGCATCCATCGGACTTTCTACCACCCGGATGACACTGGTTATGGCACCGGCAGCCAGATCGATCTGGCCTATCCGCTTTTGGTCGGCGCCGTGCCGGATTCCCTGCAAGGGAAGGTGCGGGACATTCTCTTCGAACGCACGGCGAAGGTCTATGACAGCCATCTCGTGACCGGTCTTGTCGGCGTCCCCATCCTGGCGGAATGGGCCACGCTATCCGGAGAATGCGACTGGATGTACGGACTGCTGAAGACCCATGGCTATCCCGGCTATCTCTATATGCTGGACAACGGCGCTACTGGCACCTGGGAGCATTGGGATGCCCAGCGCAGCCGCCTGCACAACTGCTTCAACGGCATCGGCAGCTGGTTCTACCAGGCGCTGGGCGGCATCCTCCCGGAGGAACCCGGATACAGGCGGATCAGAATCGAGCCTCAGCTCCCTCAGGGCTTGGAGTGGGTCCGGGTAAGCCAGGATACGCCTTATGGTTCTGTCGTGGTCCGGCGCGTGGGTAAGAAACTCCATTTCGAGCTCCCGGTCGGCATCACGGCGACGGTCAAGGGTGAGGAATTCGGCTGCGGCTCATATGACATTGAAATTTAAGCGCTTATGGAAAAGAAAAAGATACTCTGGGTTACGGTCATCGCCTTTGTATTGCTGGCTGTCCTGTATTTCCTGCCGGTCCGCATCCCCCTGAAGTTATGTTTTCCCCTGGCGGTGCTTCTGATTGCCTCGTTCTCTCTGCAGTCGTGGGCGATCATCGTGGCCATGCTTTGCTGCCTGGCGGGAGATCTGAGCGGTCAGCTGCATCAATTCGTACCCCAGATGGGCTTTTTCGCCGTCGCCCATCTCTTTTTCATCGGCTATTTCCTTTCTTTGGGGCTGAAACGCAAAAGGGCCAAGGAGGATCCGGTCAAGGGCTGGTATTTCGCCCTCGCAACCTTGCTGGCCGTGGGGCTCTTTTATTTTGCTGCCGAGAAGATTATCCCGTATGCGCCCGAGGGCGTCGTCCGTACAGGCGTATATGTTTATGCCGGCCTGATTGCCGTGATGATGTGGTCCGCGCTGATGCAAAGGGACTGGATGTGGGGTGTCGGCGCCGTACTCTTCGTCGTCTCCGATATGATCCTTGCTTTCAGCAGGTTCGTTTCGCCGGTGCCGGATGCAAGATTCCTGATCATGGTGACGTACTACGCCGCCCAACTGCTGATTTTTGTCCGTGCCGCTATGGAAAAGCAGGGCTGGAAGCGTCTCACTTCTTCCTGACGATCTTGTATCCGAGGGCGGCCACCGCGATGCTCATCAGGGGACTGATGAGATTGAAAAAACAATAGGGTAAATAGACCAGGGTAGGCGTCGACAGGATCGTCGCCTGGGTCATGCCGCAGCTGCTCCAGGGGACGAGCGGAGAGGTGACTGTGGCCGAATCTTCGATCGACCGGCTCAGCAGCCGGTTCTCGTATCCTTCCTTCTCGTAAATCTCACGGAAGATGTTGGCGCTCAGGATGATGGAAAGATACTGATCGCTGACCAGGGCATTGAGGACCGTACCGGTGCCGACCGTCGTGGCCACAAGTCCAGTGCGCCTGCGGGTCAGGGGTACCAGGGTCCGGGCAAGATGGGCGATCATCCCGCTGGCGCGCATGCAGGCGCCGAAACACATCGCGCAGATGATCAGATAGACGGTGTTGAGCATGCCGGTCATGCCGCGGGAGGTGACCAGTTCGTTGACCTGGGGATTGCCAGTATCGACGGTTACGGTGTTATAGACGGTCTCGATCGTGCCCGCGAGCAGACTCTGTCCCTGTGTCAGCACCCGGCTTGCATCGTGTGCGATCGCGGCATTCCGGCCTATTTCCGCGATGATCGAGGGCTGGAAGATCACGGCGAATACGGCCGCCAGCAGGGTGGAGAGACCCAGGACCGGAAGGGCCGGCATCCTGCATGCGATCATCGCAAGCGTGGCGACCGGCACGATCAGCACCCAGGGCGTGATATTGAACCGCGCGTGCAGCGTCTCTTCATAGATGCCGATCTGTGCCGGATCACCGCCGCCGTGCGTCAACCCCAATATGGTAAAGACGATCAGCGTGATGGTGATTGAGGGCACGGTCGTGACCAGCATGTAGCGGATATGGGTGAACAGGGGAGTGCCGGCGACCGAAGAGGCCATGACTGTCGTGTCGCTCAGGGGGGAGATCTTGTCTCCGAAATAGGCGCCGGAAATGATGGCGCCCGCAATCATCCCTTCGCTGAATCCCTCCGCCTTGCCGATGCCCAGCAGCGCGACGCCAACCGTGGCGATCGTCGTCCAGGAACTGCCGGTCATCACGGAGACGAGGGCACAGATTACGCAGGCGGTCAGCAGGAAGAAGCGGGGCGAGATGATCTTGACGCCGTAGCAGATCAGGGTCGGGATCACGCCGCTCGTCGTCCAGGTGCCGCTGATCGCACCGATCAGGAAGAGGATGACGATGGCGGTGGTGACGTCTCCGATATTGCTTTTGATCGCCTCCTCGAAGGCCTTCCAGGGCGTCTTGAACAGCCACATCGCCAGGCAGACGCATATGCCTGCGGCGAAGAGCAGCGCCACCTGGCTGGCTCCCAGGATGGAGTCGCTGCCGAAGATGCTGATATCGAAAGCCAGCAGTACCACAAGTACAAAGACCGGAATCAGGGAGATGAGGACCTTCTTCATCAGAAGCTTGCTTTCGCGGCCTCCTGGACGGCGATGACGCGGTCGCACCAGGCGTCGAATTCCGGATCTTCCAACTGAAGCTCGGGATGGGCGAGGATGTGCTCCACGGTGCGGCGTACGCCTTCGTCGAAACGGA
>CAMJHJ010000059.1 GCA_946405485.1 uncultured Bacteroidales bacterium
TGGACAACGTCACCAGCGGGGATTACCAGAAGTATTACGAGGAGATGTATAAGGGGAGGTAATGTCCGGAACCTCTTCCAGAATCCTCAGGAACACCGGCTATCTCTATCTGAAGATGGCCATAACGGTGTTCTTCTCCTTGTATACGACGCGGCTCGTGCTGGCGTCACTTGGGGAGGTGGATTATGGCATTTTCAACATTGTCGGCGGAGCCATCAGCATGCTGTTGTTCCTCAACGTGGCGATGGCGGGTGCGACACAGCGGTTCTTGAATTACTCCGAGGGGGAAGGAGACCGGGAAAAGCAGCGGAAGGTTTTCAATATCAGCATTGTCCTCCATGTCGGCGTGGCCCTGGCCATCGGCCTCCTGCTTCTTTTGTCCGGCCTGTTCTTCTTCCATGGCATCTTGAATATTCCGGGAGACCGGCTGGATGCGGCCAAGGTCATTTATGGAAGCCTGATTGTCAGCACCCTGTTCACGGTGATGACGGTCCCTTATGACGCAGTCATCAATGCCCATGAGAATATGGGCTATTATGCTGTGGTGGGTATTCTGGAATCCCTGCTCAAGTTTGGTGTGGCTCTTCTGACTGTCCGCTATGGCGGAGACAAACTGGTCTTTTACGGCATCCTGATGGCCTGCATCCCGTTGATTACCATGACCATCCTGCGGACATACTGTCACCGGAAATATGACGAGTGCGTCGTGTCTCCCAGGGATTATTGGGATACCGCCCTGTTCAAGGAAATGAGCGGCTATGCCGGCTGGAATTTCCTCGGTGCGATGTCCTCGGTTGTGGGGAACCATGGCAATGGGGTGGTGTTGAACCACTTCTTCGGTGTCGTCCTGAATGCGGCGCTGGGTGTAGCGAACCAGTTGAACGGCATGCTCCTGTCTTTCTCGAACAGCATGTTGAAGGCTCTGAATCCGGTTATCGTGAAGAAAGAAGCTTCGGGCGACAGGGTTTCGATGCTCCGTTATTCGTTCCTGGGATGCAAGTATTCCTACCTGCTGTTCAGCATCTTCACAGTCCCGTTCCTCATCGAGACGCCCTTTATCTTGGACCTCTGGCTGAAAGACGTTCCCCCGTGGGCCGTCGTTTTCACCCGGTTCCAGATCATTCGTACCATGCTGGAACAGCTGACGATCTCTCTTGCCACTTCGCTTGCTGCCCATGGTGTCATCAAACAGTACAACATCGCCTCCCTGGTGTTCAACCTGATCCAGATTCCCATCCTATGCCTTCTATTCTCAATGGGGGCCTCGCCGATATGGTACTATGTGGTCATCATCGCGGTCATGGTCATCGTCGAAGAACTGGTCAAGCTTTATTACACGCATCGGCTCTGCGGGATGCGGTATGCCGATTTCGCGGTCTCGGTCCTGGCCCCTTCGGGTATCGTGACCCTTGCGATGTTGTTGGCTGGACTGATTCCCCATCTATCCCTGTCATTCGGCGTCTTGCGTTTCGTCCTGGTTGCCTTGATGACGACCCTGGCTTTTATCCTCGTTTATCTTTGGGTAACTCCTACCGATGAAAAAAGGGAGTTCTGGAAGGTAGCCCGCAGCGTGCTGAAACGAAATGCTTGACCGTCTGTCCATTTACGTGAGTTCCTGTGATTCGTATGCCGACTGCTGGGAACCCTTTTTCCGCCTTTTTGCCCGATACTGGCCGGACTTCTCCGGCCGTATCTTCCTCGGGACAGAATACCGGGATTTTTCTCTGGAAGGGTTTCGTCTCCGGGCCCAGCAGCTTTGCCTCCGCCGGGGGGTGCCTGCCTCGGTACGGGTGCCCTGGAGCCGTTTCACCCGTTGGGCCCTGGAGGAAATCGACGCGGACATCATCCTGTTCATGCAGGAGGATTTCTTCCTGCGGGGGCGCGTTCAGTCAGGACAGATTGACCATCTCCTTCAGTTGATGGAGACGCATCCCGACATCGCCTGCATTCACTTGACCGACCAGAGTGTCCTTCCCGAGGGGCCGTCGGAATTTGAGAATTTGGATGTGGTGCGCCGGCGTCAGCGATACCGGGTCAGCTGCCAGTGCGCCCTCTGGAGGAAACAGGAACTGCTCTCTCTTCTCCTGGACGATGAGAGCGCTGCGGAGTACGAGGAGTTCGGCTCGCGCAGATCCGCTTATGCGGGGCACAAGTATCTGGTGGTCAATCAGGAGTTTGTCTGTAAGGACCGGTATGAACTGGTACCCTATGTGTTTACCGGCATTGTTCAGGGACGCTGGAACCGAGAAGTGGTTCCTTTGTTTGCGGACCATGGGATTGACGTACCTTTCTCCGTCCGGGGATTTACCGACGAGCCGCGTCCGGCCAAGCCGCTTGGACGCAAGCTGGCCGGTCAATGGCATCGCTTGATCTGCTTTATCCGGAATGAATATCATCTCAGAATACGCGCTCAAAGGGCTTCGTAAGGTCTTTTATCACGGGCCGACGCATATCAAGCCGTTTATGGACCCGGATACGGCTTCTGATTCTGTCGCGCGTTTACTGGCGACAGGCAAGCCATGCATGGTGGCCCGGTTCGGCTCTGTCGAACTGAACTTGTGGACCAATATCATCGGCATCCGGCGTGGGAAAAAAGAGGTATGGGGGTTCGTCCGGGGAAGGATTCCTCCGTGGTGGTGGAACCGCCGGGGGGTGTCGCAGATGAAGTCGAATGCCGGTTTCTTCCCTCTTGATGAGGCTGGCCTGTTCGCGTTTGCCGACCTGATGGAACGGGACTTGCGTGCTTTGGATCTGCTGGCCTCCTGGCGCCCGGAGGAGCGATACCTGGACCTGGCCGCAATTCCGAAGATCCCGTTGGTATATTTGGAACCCTTCTGGTCGGAAAGGCCCTGGACCCGCCTGTTGGAAGGGAAGAAGGTGCTGGTTGTCCATCCCTTTGCCGAGGCCATCGAGACCCAATATACGAAAAGGGAACGGCTCTTCAGGCGACCGGATATCCTGCCGGAATTCCAACTGATGACCTTGAAGGCTTTTCAGAGTATCGGGGGCGGTGACGGGTCTTATCCGGACTGGTTCTCCGCTTTGGAAGCCATGGAAACAAAAATGGATGCGGTGGATTATGACATCGCGCTGATCGGATGTGGGGCCTATGGTTTTCCGCTGGCCGCCTACGCCAAAAGGACCGGCCATCAGGCTGTTCATCTGGGCGGTTCCCTGCAACTTCTGTTCGGCATAAAAGGCGCCCGTTGGGAAGACCCTGCTTACGGCGTGAAGGAATGGGGATTGCCCGAAGGGTTTTATCCTTCCCTGTTCAATGCGTTTTGGATCCGGCCTGCTACGTCTACGCGTCCCGCGGATGCGGAGCAAGTTGAAAACGGATGTTATTGGTAATGAAAAAGTTATTGCGTTTTTTGCTCTTGCCTTTCGGACTCATCTGGAAGGCGTGTCTGGCGGCGAATGACGGGGCCCGCGACCTGTATAACCGAATCCGTTTCCAAGGTCACGTAGGTCGGGGAACGACCGTGTCACCGGACACCATCCTCGGAAAGACGACCCGGATCTTGTCGGACTGTATCCTCAACCAATGTCGGATCGGTGAGTATACCTATGTTTCCGAGCATTGCATTGTGCAGCACGCGACCATCGGAGACTATTGCTCCATCGCCCGGAATGTCACCATCTGTCCCGGACGTCATCCCTTGGACCGGGAGGGAACCTCGCCGGTCTATTATACCCCGGACAATTATTTTGGCGAGAAGCGGGTGACGGCGTGCGATTTCGAGGAATATCTGCCCGTAGTCATTGCAGATGATGTCTGGATCGGCACCGGCGCCATTATCCTGGATGGGGTGAAGATCGCCCGGGGCGCAGTCGTCGCCGCTGGCGCAGTGGTCACGAAGGATGTGCCGGAAAAAGCCATTGTCGGGGGTGTTCCCGCCCGGATCATCCGATTCCGTTCCTAGATGGATAATCTGCTGGACAAAACCATACCTTTCCTCCTGATCCTTGTCATGGTTCAGGGCGTAGCACAGTGGGTTGAAATCAGCCTGCTTCCAACGGTGGTATGGTGGATCGTCCAGTTTCTGATTCTCCTCAGCTACGGTTTTGCTTTCCTGACCTGGAGAGGGAGGGGAAAGATCTGGCTGATTCTCTTTCTCGTCTGGGTACTGATATCCGCCATCCGGGGTTTGTTCCTGGCTGAAGGTCGCTGGGACTACAAAGCGCTGGTCGAGAGCCTGCTGGTTTTCTCAATGCCCATGGGGGTTGCCCGATACGCTGATCCCAAAGCCGTCCAAAGGGACGGGAAGGGGTGCTTGCTTTTCTGCCTTCCGCTGTTTGCCGTCCTCGTTTGGGCGATGCAGTCCGAGGCGGTCGGCCGTTTATTCTTCTTCCTTCCATTCTTTCTGATGTTCCTGCCTGATTTGAAGGTCAGGCATGCCGTCTATATCCTTTTCATTCTGCTGCTTGTCATTGTTTTCGGCACGGTGGGAGCGCGAACCATGGTTTTCCGACTGGCTGGTGCCCTTGTTTGCAGCCTTCCCCTCATCCTTCGCCGCATCGTCCGGACAGAAGGTGTTGTCAAATTCGGAACTGTCTTTTTCTTTCTGGCCCCGTTCGCTTTCTTCGTCATCGCCATTACTACCGGCTTCAACATCTTTACGATCCTGGAGGGAAACAAAGGAAAGTATATCATCTATGACGAGAATGGTACCGTTGAGGAGGAAGACCTCTCCGCAGATACCCGTACTTTCATATTTGAAGAAGCCATTACGAGTGCCTGGCGTAACCATTACATCGCCCAAGGTCACTCCCTTGCCCGTGGTTATGAAAGCGAGACTTTCGGCGATACCGACCTGATTTCCTTTCGCCGGGGCGAACGGCAGAACGGAGAAGTGGGCATCCTGAACATCTTCACCCACATGGGCCTGATCGGCGGCTTCCTGTACATGTTTATCCTGGTAGCCGCCAGCGCCTCCGCCGTCCGGAGATCCCTTTCCCTCGAAATGAAGATCCTGGGTCTGTGGATTGCCTTCCGCTTTTTCCTGTCCTGGATCGAAGAGTTTACGGTCTTCGACCTGAACAATGTTTACCTGTGGATGATGGTGGGCATGTGCCTTTCACCTTCTTTCCTGAGGATGGATTCCGCCCAGTTCCGACGTTTCATCAACCAGTGCCTTCCGTTCAACAAAGTGTCCCTGAAGGAGAAAAGTAAGAGCTTCCGGTCCATCTCCTGATTGACTATGCCTGGTATCGCCGTATTGATGACGGTCCATGACCGCCGGGAAAAGACCCTCCGTTGCCTCGAGCTCCTGCATGCCCAGAAGGTGCCGGTGGACGTTTATTTGACCGATGATGGTTGCACGGACGGGACTCCGGACGCCGTGCGCGCCCGTTTCCCTGGCGTGCATGTGATTCCGGGAGACGGCAGTCTTTTCTGGTGCCGGGGGATGCGCAGGGCATGGGAAGCCGCCCTTGGAGGAAACTATGACGTTTTTCTATGGCTTAACGATGATACTTACCTGTTTCCGGATGCCATGAAGGTATTACAGGAGACTGCCGGGCGTCATCCGGGCTGTATCGTCGTAGGAATGACCTGCTCGGCCCAAACGGGAGCGTTTACGTATGGAGGCCGTCTAGCCCGGAGGATGGAACATGTTATGGGAGAGCGGCCGCTGGATACGTTCGACGGCAACATCGTGTGGGTGCCGGCTTCCGTATCCCAGCAGATCGGCCTGCTGGATGGCAGGTTCAGTCACGCCATGGGCGATACGGAGTATGGTTTCAGGGCCTCTGCGAAGGGAATCGGAATCTGGCAGACGCCCGAATTCCTAGGAACCTGCGAGGAACACGACCGGCCTTCCGCCTGGTGTGATCCGGACATTCCGCTGCGGAAGCGCTGGAGGATGCTCCGAAGCCCCCTCGGCTGCCCGCCGGAGGAGTATTTCGTGGTAGACCGCTATCGCGGACTGGGCACGGCCCTTCGTCATTATCTTTCCATCCATTTCCGGGTCTTGTTCCCGGCACTTTGGTTACCGTCAGACCGGCATGAAGCATAATCTCTTCCTGGGAGTCCAGCCGGCCCCGTACCGGGTGGATTTGTGCAACTGGCTCTATGAGCAGTTGGACTGCGACATTTATCACTTGACTCCGACAGGGGAGGATTTGGCATTTGACCAGGCTGCCCTGAAATCCTCGTTCCGGTTCGACTACAAGATTTATCCCAAGGGGAGCCTCCCTTTCCTGGCGAGCCTGGTGAAAAGCCATCGGCCGGAGGTGGTTTTCGTGAGCGAATTCTCCATGACTGCTCTCTGGATGTGCCTTTTGAAGCGGATGTATCGGACCTCTTTCCGGGTCGTATCCATCTGCGACGACAGCATGGACATGATTCTCGGGAACGACTTTTCAAAGAGGCACACCTATGCGCGTAGATACATGCCCCGTTTGCTGGACAATCTCGTGCTGGACAATCCGGAGACGGCGGCTTGGTATCAGAACCGTTTTGGGAAAGGGGTTTGCTTCCCGATTGTTTCCGATGAGCGGCGGCTCCGGGCAGAATTGAAAGATGCGCTCCCGCTCAGTCGGGAACTGGTACGGCAGCATGGACTGGCCGGTTTCCCGGTGCTTCTTTATGTGGGGCGTTTGATGCCGTTGAAACAGGTGGACCTGTTGCTTCGCGCATTCGCTCCGCTGAAAGAAAAAGCGCGGCTGGTCATCGTCGGGGATGGGGAATCCATGGAATCGCTGCAAGCCTTGGATGACAGCCTGGGGACAGGGGCTCTGTTCACGGGCCGAAAGTCCGGACAGGAACTCATGGCCTGGTACAATGTTGGCGGCATACACTTGCTGCCCAGTCGTCAGGAAGCATTCGGCGCCGTCACCGGTGAGGCTTTGACAGCGGGACTGTATTCCTTAGTCAGCGAACGGGCGGGTTCCAGTTCGCTCATCCGGCCGGGAAACGGGCGTGTCCTTGCGGCCGATGACCCGTCAGCATGGACAGCGGCCATCAGGGATTTCCTGCCGCTGGTCGATACAGAGATTCACCTGAGAGACAGTAAGTTACCGGTCTGCTTTGAAACATTGGCCGGGCAAGTATTCCGTTCCCTATGAAACCGCGCGTGCTTTTTGTCCTGCATTTGCCGCCGCCCATCCACGGAGCCTCGACAGTGGGCCTTCGCATCCGGGAAAGCGATGCTGTGAATGCGGCCTTTGATGCCCGCTACATCAATCTTTCCACATCGGAGAGCATTGCAGAAATCGGCCAGGTGGGTTTTCATAAGTTCATTGTCATGGCGGCTCTTCTCAGGAGTATCCGGGAAGAAGTGCGCACATTCCGCCCGGACCTCGTCTATCTGACGCCCTCCATCGGTTTCCCGGGTGTCCTGAAGGACTGGTGGGTTGTCCGTTCGCTCCGGCGTTCCGGCTGCCATCTGGTTTTCCATTTACATAACAAAGGGACTTCGGACCGTTTTTATGCCCGTTGGCTATATCGTTCGCTCTTCAAGGAAGCGGATGTCATCCTGCTGTCGAAACGCCTGTATGCCGATATTCAGGGCTTCGTCCCTTGGGAGCGGGTGTCTGTTTGTCCGAATGGTGTGCTGCCGGTCGAACCGCAACAATCAGGGGCTGGAAAAAGGCCTCGCCTGTTGTTCCTGTCCAACTTGATTCCTTCCAAAGGATTGTATGTTGTCCTGGATGCCTGCAAAAAGTTGAAAGACAGGAATGTCGATTTTGAATGCGTCTTCGCCGGCGCCCCTTCGAAGGCCTGCCCGGAAGCTGTTTTCCGGAAAGCCGTGGCCGAGCGAGGGTTGGACGGATTCGTACATTATGTCGGGGGGAAGTCCGGAACGGAGAAGGACAGACTGTTCGCCGAAGCGGATGTCTTTGTCTTCCCGACCTTTTATCCCCGTGAGTGCTTTCCGCTGGTCATTCTGGAAGCCATGAGTGCCGGCTTGCCCGTCGTTACAACCCCGGAAGGGGCCATCCCGGATATGGTCCGGGATGGCGTATCCGGTTTCCTGTGTCCGCAACAGGACGCGGAGAAGACGGCGGAGTGTTTGGTGCGGCTGATCAAGGATCCGGCGCTCCGTAGGGGAATGGGAGAAAAAGGAAGGGAGATTTACCGGGAGAAATACGGTTTGAATTGCTTCGAAAATCAGTTGATTGCCTCACTGAAGCTTTTTCTCAGGCGACGGAATCCGGCTGTTGAGCAAGATGGCTCCGCCAACGATAAGGGCCACCTCCGCAACGAGGATCCATCCGGTCGGGACCCATTGGCATAGCCAGTAGTTCAAGGCTGTGTGGAAGAGGGTGATTCCCACCAGGAGCAGCCGTGTCTGTCGCTGGCTGAGCCCTTTCCGCATCAGCAGATGATGAATGTGGTTATTGTCGGGATGGACAACACTGATTCCATGGGTGACGCGGAACAAAGCGACACGGGCCATGTCCATCAGGGGAATGAGCAGGGGAGCCAAAGTTACCAGGAGCCCTGTCCGCGGATGTCCGCACTGGCCGCTGTGCAGCCCCAGGAAGACGATGACCAACCCCAAGGTCCAGCAACCGGTGTCGCCCATGAAGACCTTTTCCGGCAGGTTGAAGCTCAGGAAGGCGACGAGGATACCTACGGTAGCAACCGCCAGGATGGCAAAGGCCGCATTCCCTTCCAGATATTCCACGGTCCCGGATACCAGCAGGGAACAGATGCATAGCTCTGCGGACAGTCCGTCGATACCATCGATCAGGTTCACAGCGTTGACGATATGGAGGACGATGGCCGCTGTGGCGATATATCCGAACCAGCCCAACGTGCTGATTCCGAAGATATGGTCCGGATACATCAGGTAAACGCCGCCTGTCAGGAAGATGAGGGTGGCCAAGATCTGGAAACGGAATTTTCCCTTGGGGGAAACACGATACAGGTCCTCCCGGATGCCCAGCAGGTATAGGATGAATGCGGCCCCCCAAAGGGACAGGAAGGACCGTTGCCAGTCCCCGGTAAACCCCATTCCTATCGGAACGGTCAAACTCAGGAGCGGAAAGATGCATAGGCCGCCAAGCCGTGGAACCGGGACTTTATGGTGTTTTCGCTCGTCCGGCAGGTCCAGCAGGTGCATTTTATGGGCCCATCGGGTGAGTCCCCAGATACTCAGGAAGCCCAGGACGGCCCCCAGAACAAACTCGAGTATCGTAATCAATCGTATCTCGGTCATGGTTTCCGTACAAAATTAGGAATAATTCCCATTTTAGACAAACGCTTCGTTCAATATGCGAATCAAGCGATATCTCGGTGTACTGACTGCCGCCCTCTGGTCCGTCTCGCTTCTGGCAGGGACGATCCGGGTACGTACGCAAGCGGATTTCGATGCGATGCCGGAACGGGTCCGTGGGGAACTCGAAGCCGGGGAGAAGCGGATCGAAGTCCGTTTTGAGCAAGGACGCTACCGTTTCTCCGAGGACCATCTCCGCCTGGAGTATCCCGACGCGGCTGGTGTCTTCCTGGTTTTGGACGGTGGCGGAGCCATCCTGACAGGCGCAGGCGAGGGAACGCCTTCCGCTGGGAATTTCCCTCCGGGCCTGTGTCAGGTGGTCCGGAAGGCCCGTTCCTTAGTCGAACCGGCCGGGCAAGGCCGCTGGCGCATCCGGATGAGGGGGGCGGACAACGTAAGCGATCTGAATGCGGCCGATTGTCAAGGACTCTATGTGATTGTAACCCAATGGTATCGCAGCGGATGCTATCCGGTCCGTGAAATCCGGGGAGGCTCCGTGTATTTCGATTCGGAAGAGTCCCTGTCAGAACTCAACCTGGACTTTCGGTACGGGCGGAGTTTTCCGAAGTACATGTTCGTCCATGATCCGGTCCGGAAACAGGCGGCCCGTTTCCTCACGCTTTGGGGCGGTGAGCTGGGACATTTGGGGATCAAAAACTTCCAGTTTATCGGAAACGGAGGAAAGGATTATCTGATCCAGCTTTTCCAGACTGTCGTGGATTCCGTCGAGGTGACCGGTTGTCGCTTTGAAGCGCTCCAGGACCGTGCCCTCAGCACCCACTTCATCCGCAATGTCTCTTTCCACGATAATGTCATAGTAAACTGCTACCGCTTGACCTTGTATGTCGATATGTTTTCTCCTGGTGCGCGCATATTCGGCAATACTTTCCGAAATAACGGCCTTGCCTTCGAAGGGCAGGCCGTCATGGAGTCACTGGGGGAGGATATGCATGTCCATGACAATGTCTTCGAAGACTTCACCTACGCCGGTATCATCACCGGCATCCATTTCACCAATGACAATCCCGTATCGACCTCCGGTGTCATCGAGCGTAATGAGTTCTATATGACGGAGGCCTTCCGGAAAGAACCGTCCCGGACGCTGATGGACTGCGGGGCTATCTACATCGGCACGATGAACAAGGACCTGACGGTCCGCAACAACTATGTCCATGATTTCATCGGCTCGAAAGACTACCGGGGCATCTTCGGAGACGACGGAGCATCGAATGTCCAGGTGTATGGGAACCTCGTATTGAATGTTGGTGCTCCCTATTGCATCGATTTCCGGCGGGTGGAGGAGGTGGAGAAGCGCCCGGACAGCCATGCCCGCCGGGTCAATGTGGGAAATCGCATCTATGGCAACACGGTCGACGGTCCTGTCCGGTTCGAACGCAGGGGCGGAGACGACGGGTGTTACAAGGGTGAGGACACCCTCGTGCGGACGGAGACGCAGAAAAGACAGGCCGTGCAGAAATGGAGGCGGGGATTGAAATCCCAGGAATAATCCTTACATTTGTCGTATGAAACAAGACAGAACACGGGAGTGTATCCAGGCACAGTTGGAAGAATCCATCCGCGTCAAGCAGGCACTGCTCTCCGAGGAAACGTTGATAGAGACGATAGCCACCATCGCCAGGGTGGTTGTAGATGCGTATCGTTCCGGCCACAAGACCCTTTGGGCTGGAAACGGCGGCAGCGCGGCCGATGCCCAGCATATGGCCGGCGAACTAGTCAATAAATTCTCATTCGACCGCCCGGGGCTGGCTGCACTGTCCCTTTCCACGGATACGTCCATCATCACGGCCGTCGGTAACGATTATGGATTCGATCGGCTGTTCGCCCGACAGATTGAGGCGCAGGGACGCGCCGGAGACGTCTTCATCGGAATCTCTACTTCCGGGAAATCGCCAAACCTCGTCAATGCCTTGGCGGCCTGCCGGAAAAAGGACATTATCTCTGTTGCCATTGTGGGCGCGAATCCCTGTCCGATGGACGATTACGACTATGTGATTCACGTTCCGTCCTCGGTGACTCCGCGGATTCAGGAATGCCAGACGCTGATCGGTCACATCTTGTGCTATCTGGTGGAGGAGGCCCTGTTCGGTCAGGGATAGTTATTTCCCGAGTTTCTCCCGAACGACCATCCGAAAGAAGGTAAAGTCGCTGATGAAGACTCTGCGCCACATTCTGCGCGGTTCCTTGAGGAAACGGTAGAGCCACTCCAGTCCCAGATCGATCCATTTCTGCGGTGCACGTTTTACCGTCCCGGCGAAGAAGTCGAAGACGGCACCGATAGCACCAGCGTGGCACCGGATTTCGAGTTCGTCCCAATGGTCATGGAGCCATTTTTCCTGCTTGGGAGCCGTCATGCCCACCCAGAGCAGATCCGGGTCGGCCGCGTTGACTGCGCTTACCATCGACAGGCTCTCTTCCGCTGTAAATACGGCTTTGTACGGAGGCGAATAGGTGATTACCCGGACATTCGGATAGGTTACTTTCGCCTTTTCTTCGATGCGTGCGAGCGTTGCGGGGCTGCTCCCCAGGAAGAAGCAAGTTCCACCCTCCTCGTTCAGCTTTTCCATTTCATACGCAAACAGGTCTGCGCCGGCGATCTTTTCGTCCGGCGC
>CAMJHJ010000060.1 GCA_946405485.1 uncultured Bacteroidales bacterium
GCCGTGCGGATGTCCATCTTGTCGAATTCCTCGAAGCTGCACTCTTCCTTCTGGGGTGCTACAGCCTTGGCGGCTTCCGCCTTGGCCTCGGCCTCCTTTTCGGCGCGGATGGCCTGCAAACGGGCCAACTGGGCGTCGATAGCATCGTCCTCGATCTTGGCAAAAAGCAGTTCCGGTTCGCCGATGGCGTGACCGACCGGCAGCAGGTCGGAAGCGCCCAGACGCGCCCAGTTCAGGCACACTTCCTTTCCCGCGTCCGGGCAAGCCCCCAGGGAAGAAGACGTATGCAAGGCAGCCCCCTCGCCTTCACGATAGGTATTGACCGTCACCTGCTCGCCCTTGCGGTGGTCGGTGCCGGCGCAGAGACCCGCGTCCAGCATCCGGCGCAGCCGCTCCGCGGCGAACGGAGTGAAGGGTTCGAAAGCGATCGCCAGGTCGGCGCAGATCTGAAGCGAGATATTCAGGATGGTTGCACAGCGGGCCATATCGGTCTTGGCGACCTTCCAAGGCTCGGTGTCAGAGATATACTTGTTGCCCACGCGGGCGATGCCCATCGCGTCCTTGAGCGCTTCGCGGAAATGGAAACCGTCCAGGTTGCGCTCAAGGCTCTCGCGCAGGGCCGGGATCTCGGCAAGCGCGGCGCGGTCGATGTCCTGCAACTCGCCGCAGGCTGGCACCTTGCCGTCAAAGTACTTGTGAGTCAAGACGATGGCACGGTTGACGAAATTACCGAAAATCGCTACCAGTTCACTGTTGTTGCGAGCCTGGAAGTCCTTCCAGCTGAAGTCGTTGTCCTTGGTCTCCGGGGCGTTGGCGGTCAGCACATAACGCATCACATCCTCCTTGCCGGGGAACTGCTCCAGATACTCGTGGGCCCAGACCGCCCAGTTGCGGGAAGTCGAAATCTTATCACCCTCGAGATTCAGGAACTCGTTGGCCGGGACATTGTCCGGCAGGATATAGTCTCCGTAGGCCTTCAGCATCGAAGGGAAGACGATACAGTGGAATACGATGTTGTCCTTGCCGATGAAATGGATCAGGCGGGTGTCCGGATCTTTCCACCACTTTTCCCAACTCTGCGGGAGGAGTTCCTGCGTATTGGAAATGTAGCCGATCGGCGCGTCGAACCAGACATAGAGCACCTTGCCTTCGGCACCCTCGACCGGAACGGGAACGCCCCAGTCCAGGTCGCGGCTGACGGCACGCGGCTGCAGACCGCCGTCGATCCAGCTCTTGCACTGCCCGTAGACATTGCTCCTCCACTCCTTGTGACCCTCGAGTATCCATTCGCTGAGCCATTTCTCATACTGGTCCAGAGGCAGATACCAGTGCGTAGTCTTCTTCTTGACCGGCTCCACGCCGCTGAGTTTGGACTTGGGGTTGATCAGTTCTTCGGGGCTCAGGGTGCTGCCGCACTTTTCGCACTGGTCACCATAGGCACCTTCGTTGCCGCACTTGGGGCAGGTGCCCACGATATAACGGTCTGCAAGGAAGGTTTTCGCTTCGGGATCGTAGTACTGCTCGCTTTCCTTGGTGATGAACTTGCCTTCATCATACAGTTTCCGGAAGAATTCCGACGCATTGGCGGCATGCACGCCCGATGAGGTGCGTCCATAGATGTCGAAATTGATGCCCAGGCCCGTGAATGATTCCCGGATGATTTTGTGGTACTTGTCCACGATATCCTGGGGCGTCACGCCCTGCTGGCGGGCCTTGATCGTAATGGGCACGCCGTGCTCGTCCGAGCCGCAGACATACAGGACGTCCTCTCCTTTCATCCGCAGATACCGCACATAGATGTCCGCCGGGACATACACGCCGGCGAGATGACCGATGTGGACGGGCCCGTTCGCGTACGGAAGGGCGCAGGTGACGAGGGTTCTTTTGTGATTCTTTTCCATATATCGCTACTTATTCATTTTATCCTTTACCGTTTTCTGAAGACGTTGGAGAGAGACCATTTCATTCATCAACTCCTCCATCCGTGCCGGACCGTCCGGACCGGCCATTTCGCGCCGGAGCGCATCCAGCCGGCTGTCCAGCTTCTTGTCCATATACATCAGCATCAACTTCGGGACCCGGTTGACCAGCCAGGAGTCCTTGGTCGTGAGCGAATCTTCGAAGGACTTGACCGTCAACTGATAACGCTCGATCGAGAGTTGGGCTGCGAGGAAAGAGATTTGCCGGTCTGGGGAATTGAGCATCATCCGGACAATCTCCTCCTGCGACCGGCCTTCGTCATAAGCGTCCAGATAGGTGGCATACACTTTCTGGTAGGCTGGATTGATCAGACTGCCACCGTCGGAGTCGATGGTACCGGCGATGAATTCCGTGACCGTAGGTTTTTCATCCCCCACCTGGTTGTATTCGGAATCGCTCTCAAAATTCAGCACGTCGGACCCATAGTTAAGCAGGAAATAGAGGATATCCCGCTCCACGGGCGCGACGATGCGGTCAGTCTCCATCCCCGCAGTGGCGATCTCTTCGGGAGAAGACGCACGCACGGGAGCCGGATCCGCATCCACCGACGCAGCGGATCCTTCCGCTTCCCGGCGCCGGCGCTCCCGGAAAGCCTCTTCCCGGGCATCCGAGATCTTCTTCTGGCGGCGGTCGGAAATCCGGTTAAAAAGGATCGAAGACTCGATGTTGAATTTCTGGGCGACGGACTCCACATACACGGAACGCTTGACGGCGTCCGGGATTTCGGCGACCGTATCGGCGATGTCGTTGATCAGATTAGCCTTGCGCAGCGGATCGTCCGCGGCATCCTGCAGCAGCAAGTCCGTCTTGAAGGAGATGAAGTCCTGCTCATGCGCATCCATATAGGCCTGCACCTGCTCCAGGGTATGGGTCTTGGAGAAAGAGTCGGGATCCTCCCCTTCCGGGAGCAGGATGATCCGCACGTTCAGTCCCTCAGCCAACGCCAGGTCCGTGCCGCGCAGCGCCGCATGGATGCCCGCGCTGTCGCCGTCATACATGATCGTGAGATTCTCCGTGAACTTGCGGATCAGCCGGAGTTGCTCGACCGTAAGAGAGGTGCCGCAGGAGGCCACGACATTGCGGATACCCAGCTGATGCATCATCACCACGTCCATGTTGCCCTCCACCAGGATGCATTTCCCGAGGCGAGAAATCTCGCCCTTCGCGAAATAGATGCCCAGCAGGTTGCGGCTCTTGATATAGATCTCCGTCTCCGGTGAATTGACATACTTCGCGGGATTGTCGGCATGGAGCGTACGTCCGCTGAAGGCGACGACGCGCCCGCTCACCGAGTGGATGGGGAACATCACCCGCTCGCGGAACTTATCTGCGACGCTTCCGTCCTCGCGCTCCACCGCCAGACCGGCGCCGACAAGATACTCCAGCTTATAGCCTGCCTCCCGGGCGGCGTCGATCAAAGCGGTCCGACCGGACGGCGCCCAGCCGAGTCCCCATTTCTCGATGGTCTCGTCTTCCAGGCCGCGGCTCTTGTAATAGTTATAACCCACACTGCGGCCCTCGCCGCTTTTCAGCTGTTCGGCGAAGAACTTCCCGGCGAAATCGGACACCAGCATGAGGCTCTCCCGCCGCTGGCGGGAAGCTATCTCCTCGGCAGACTCCTCTTCCTCCTGGATCTCGATGTGGTATTTACGGGCCAGGTAACGCAGCGCCTCGACATAGGTGCTGTGCTCGTACTCCATCAGGAAACCCACCGCGGAACCCGCCTTGCCGCAGCCGAAACACTTATAGATGCCCTTGGAAGGAGACACATAAAAAGAGGGCGTTTTCTCGTTGTGGAAGGGACAGCAGGCCACGAGATTGGCTCCGCGGCGCTTCAGCGTCACGAAATCCCCGATCACATCTTCGATGCGGGCGGTATCCAATATGAGGTCGACTGTCTCCTGCGGGATCATAGGGAGACAAAATTAGTGATTATGACGCAATCTCGCAAAGGAATTTGATGCGGACCAGCCGGATCTCCATCTCTTCGTAATCCGGCCCCAGCTTCTCCATCGCTTCGGCGACGGAATCCGACTCAGCGTCTTCACAGAAATAGGCATAGATGTCATCCACGACATCCTCGTCGACGTTCTGTTCGATATAATAATCCAGGTTGAGTTTAGTACCCGTCGCGACGATGCCTTCGATCTCGGACATCAGCTCGTCCATATCCAGCCCCCGGGCCTGCGCAATATCTTCCAGGTTGAGACGCCGGTCGATGCTCTGGATGATATAAACCTTGTTGGCCGACTTCGAAGGGGCCGATTTGATCACGAAATCATCCGGACGCTCGATCTCGTTCTCTTCCACATACTTGCGTATGAGCTCCACGAACTCGGCGCCATACTTCTTCGCCTTCCCCTCGCCCACGCCCTGGCAATTGCGCAGTTCCTCCAGGGTGCAGGGATACAGGATGGACATGTCGTTCAGGGCGGGATCGCCGAAGATGATCCAGGGCTGGAGCCTGAGCTTGCGGGAAATCTCCTTGCGGAGGTCCTTCAGCATCGAAAGGAGAACCGGGTCCCCGGCAGCGTCGGAACCCTTCATCGCGGCGGCTGCGGCGGCAGTCTCTTCATCGTCATCCTCGTCCGTACCGTCCGAGAACGTACGGTCTTCCACCAGCGGGAGCGGATAAGGATGCGCGTAAAAGTCCTCTCCCTGCTCCGTGACATAAATCAGACCGTATTTCTCGATTTCCTTGTCCAGCAGGTGCAGGATGATGCCCTGATGTATGACCGTGCACCAGAACTTCTCGGAATGCCCGCTGCCTGCCCCGAACTGCGGCAGCCGGTCATGGTGGTAAGACTTGATGATCGAATTGCCCTTGCCGGCCAGGATATTGGCCAGATGCTCCAGCTTGAAGCGCTCGGGCAGCGCGCGGATCAGTCCGATCACGAGGCGCATCTCTTCCTGTCCGTCGAAGGTGGCCTTGGGATGGATGCAATTGTCGCAGCAACCACAGGACGACGGCAGGTAATCTTCGCCGAAGTAATTGAGCAGCAGTTTCCTGCGACACTGGCTGGACTCCGCATAGGCCATCACTTCCATCAGCAGCTGGCGGCCGATCTCCTGCTCGGAAATGGGCTTGCCCTGCATGAACTTCTCCAGCTTCTGGATATCCTTATAGCTGTAGTAGGTGATACAGACGCCTTCCTCCCCGTCACGGCCGGCCCGGCCGGTTTCCTGATAGTAGCTCTCGATGCTCTTGGGGATGTCATAATGGATGACGAAACGCACGTCGGGCTTGTCGATGCCCATGCCGAAGGCGATGGTCGCCACGACGACGTCGATCTCCTCCATCAGGAACTTATCCTGGTTCTCCGAGCGCGTCTTGGCATCCAGGCCGGCATGATAAGGCACCGCCTTGATCCCGTTGATACAAAGCAACTCTGCAAGCTCCTCCACCTTCTTGCGGCTCAGGCAGTAGATGATGCCCGACTTACCGGCGTTCTGGCGGATGAACTTGATGATATCCTTGTCCTGGTCGACCTTGTCCCGCACTTCATAATAGAGATTCGGGCGGTTGAAGGAGGACTTGAACACACGCGCATCCGGGATGCCGAGGTTCTTCAGGATATCGCTCTGCACCTTCGGCGTCGCCGTCGCCGTCAGGGCGATGATGGGTGCACGGCCGATATCCTCGACCAGCGCCCGGATCCGCCGGTACTCCGGCCGGAAATCATGACCCCATTCAGAGATACAGTGCGCCTCGTCAATGGCATAGAAGGCGATCTTGATCTCCTTGAGCAGGGCGATGTTCTCCTCCTTGGTCAGGGATTCCGGCGCCACGTAGAGCAGTTTCGTCCGGCCCGACAGCAGATCCTCGCGCACTTCCGCCACCTGCTGTTTGCCCAGCGAGGAATTAAGGAAATGCGCGATGGATTCATTGCCGGACACGAAGCCGCGGATTGCATCCACCTGGTTCTTCATCAGGGAGATGAGCGGCGAGATGACGATCGCCGTGCCCTCCATCACGAGTGCCGGGAGCTGGTAGCACAGAGACTTGCCGGCCCCGGTGGGCATCAGTACAAAGGCGTCACCTCCTTCGATCAGATGGGTGATGATGCTCAGCTGGTCGCCTTTGAAGGAATCATATCCGAAGAATTCCTTCAATTTGGCTCGGATGAGGGCGGGATCGTGCACGGCGGATGTTTTTTACAGGTTAGTCCAGGGTATGGATGGTAAGGCCCGAACGCAGTTTGGGTTCGAACCAGGTCGTCTTGGGAGGCATGATGTTGCCGCTGTCGGCAATGGCCATCAATTGCTCCATCGAGACCGGATACAAGGCGAATGCGACAGCCATTTCACCGCTGTCCACCCGCTTTTTGAGTTCTCCAAGGCCGCGGATACCGCCGACGAAGTCGATCCGCTTGTCCGTGCGGAGATCCTTGATGCCCAGGATCTTGTCCAGGACAAGCCGGGACAGGATCGTCACATCGAGCACACCGATCGGATCGTGGTCGTCATAGCGGCCCGGACGGGCGGTCAGCGAATACCACTTGCCGTCCAGATACATCGAGAAATTGTGCAGGCATTCCGGATGATAGATCTCCGACCCCATGCACATGATGTCGAAATCCTCACCGAGCCGGCCGATGACCTGACTCACGGTCAGACCGTTCAGGTCCTTCACGACGCGGTTGTAGTCGATGATCTTGAGCTGGCTCTCAGGGAAACAGACCGCCATGAAATAATTATACTCCTCCTCACCCGTATGGGCGGGATTCTGCGCGCGTTTCTCGGCGCCGACACGGGCCGCCGCGGCCGTCCGGTGATGGCCGTCGGCCACGTAAAAAGCGTCTACCTGCGTCGTGAAGAGCATCGTGATGCGGGAAATCATCTCATCGTCGTCAATCACCCACAACTCGTGTCCGAAACCGTTCTCGTCGGTGAAGCGGTACTCGGACGGACCGGAAGTCACGCGGAAGACGATGTCGTCCAGCTCGGGATTGTCGCGGAAAGCGAAGAAGACCGGCTCGATGTTGGCGTTCTGGATGCGGACGTGGACCATGCGGTCGTCCTCCTTGTCCTTGCGGGTGAGCTCATGCTTCTTGATCTTGCCGGTCGCATAGTCATCGGTATGCGCGCAGAGGACCAGGCCGTACTGCGTCCGGCCTTCCATGGTCTGCGCGTAGACATAGTAGCAGGGCTTGCCGTCACGCACGAGCCAGCCCTTTTCCTGCCAGGCCTTGAAGTTCTGCACGGCGCGGTCATAGACCCGCGGGTCGTGGTCGGGCAGGATGGGATCGAAGTCGATCTCCGGCTTGGTGATATGCAGCAGGGACTTCTCCCCGGCCATCTTCAGGGCTTCCTCGGAATTAAGGACGTCGTAGGGCGGGGCGGCCACCTCGGTGACCCACTCTTTCGGCGGACGGATCGCCGCAAAAGGTTTGACACGGACCATAGGGCTACTTGTTGACTTGGAACTTCGTGCAGCCGCTCTCGAAGAAAGCGACGATCTGGCGCGCGGCGGCCAGACCGGCATTGACGTTGGCTTCCGCGCTTTGGGCACCCATCTTCTTGGGTGTGGCGAACACACGAAGACCGAACTTCTCTTTCAGCGCCGGGAGATTGTCCGGAGCGACGTCGGTGACATATTTCAGGTCCGGACGGTCCTCCAGGGCCTTTTCCAAGCCAGCCTCGTCGATCACCTCCTTGCGGGCGGTATTGACCAGGGTAGCCCCTTTCGGCATCTTCGTGACCAGGTCGTAGCCGATGGAACCGATGGTCTCGGGTGTGGCCGGAATATGGATGGACACATAGTCGCTCGTCGCATAAAGGTCCTCCAGGGAAGCGGCCGGTTCGGCGCCGCCCTCGACGATCTTCTCATCGGGGAGGAAGGGATCGATGGCCTTGACCTTCATCCCGAGTGCCGCAGCCTTGCGGCCGACGAGCCGGCCGACGTTGCCGAAGGCCTGGATACCCAGGGTCTTGCCCTGGATCTCGGAGCCTGTGGCGGGGGTGAACTGGGTGCGCGCCATGAAAATCATCAGCGCGATGGCCAGTTCCGCGACGGCGTTGCTGTTCTGTCCGGGGGTATTCTCCACGACGACGCCATGGGCCGTGGCGGCGGCAAGGTCCACATTGTCATAGCCGGCGCCTGCGCGCACGACGATCTTGAGCCGTTTCGCGGCGTCCAACACCTCTGCGGTCACCTTGTCGGAACGGATGATCATCGCATCGGCATCCGCGACGGCAGCGACCAGGTCGGACTGCTCCGCATATTTCTCAAAGGCGACGAGTTCATGCCCCGCGGCTTCGACGATTTCCCTGATACCGGCGACGGCGGCCGCGGCAAAGGGTTTCTGGGTAGCAAGAAGTATCTTCATAGCTTATTACGCTTTTAACGCTTCGAAATCCTTCATGCAGGCGACCAGCGCATCCACATCCTCCTGCGTGCAGGCGTTGTAGACGGACGCGCGGAAGCCGCCGACGCTGCGGTGGCCCTTGATGCCGACCATCCCGCGCTCCTTGGCGAACGCGAGGAATTCATCCGCCAGCTCTTCCTTGCCGGGGGCCATCACGAAGCAGATGTTCATGATGGAACGGTCCTCCTTGACGGCCGTGCCGGTAAAGAGGGAGTTGCGGTCGATCTCGGCATAGAGCGTCTCGGCTTTCTTGACATTGCGCTCATGGATCGCATCGACGCCGCCCTGGGCCTTGAGCCACTTGAGGGTCTCGTTCATCACGAAGATGGAGAAGACCGGCGGCGTGTTGAACATGGACTCCTTGTCGATATGGGTGCGGTAGTCAAGCATCGTCGGGAGATAGCGGGACACCTTGCCGAGGGCGTCTTTCTTAATGATGGCGACGGCGACACCGGCGGGGCCGGCATTCTTCTGGGCGCCGGCATAGATGACCGTATACTTGCTGACATCGACCCGGCGGCTGAGGATGTCCGAAGACATGTCGGCGATGAGGGGAACGGGGCTGTCCAGGTCTTCCTTGAGCTCCGTGCCGTAGATCGTGTTGTTGGTCGTGACATGGAGATAATCCAGGTCTGCCGGGATCTCGAAGCCCTTCGGGATATAAGTATAGTTCTTATCCTTGGAACTGGCGATCGCATACGCCTCACCGAGGCCCTTGGCCTCCTTGAGCGCCTTGCTGGCCCAGACGCCCGTATCGAGATAGGCGGCCTTGTGCTCCAGGAAATTCATCGCCACATAGAGGAACTGAAGGCTGGCGCCGCCTCCAAGGAAGACGACTTCGTAGCCTTCGGGAATGTCCAGCAATTCGCGCCAAAGGGCGCGGCACTCATTCATCACGCTCTCCCATTCCTTCGTACGATGTGATATGCAAATTACGGGGACGCCTGTGCCCTTGAAATCCTTCAACGCTTCAATGGCGGCGTCGATGGCGGCCTGGGGGAGGACACAGGGCCCGGCCGTGAAATTATGGACTTTACTCATGTCAGGTTTATAAGTTTAAGATTTATAGTAAATTTAACTATCCTTTTCAGATTTTGCAAATCTCGCAGCCATTAATGTCGGCCATCCGGGCGAAAAAGTCTTCCTTGGCGGAAAGACGCACCCGGACCTCCATCGAGCAGACCTGGTCGAAGCGCTGGTCCTTCTGCGGAAGAGACAGATCCTTGACCGCCTTCATGACCGCATTCATCGAAAGATAATCGAAGGTCAGGCGCCAGTTCTCGCCCGCCACCTTTTCGACCACCTGCGCGTTGGCCAGCGCATCGGCGGTCGACGTCTTGTAGGCCCGGATCAGGCCGGGAATGCCGAGTTTGATGCCCCCGAAATAGCGGACCACCACGACCAGGACGTCGCTCAGGCCTGCAGAATCGATCTGGCCCAGGATCGGGCGGCCGGCCGAAGAGGAAGGTTCACCGTCATCGTTGGCGCGGAAGCGCTCCCCTTCCAGGCCCAGACGGTAGGCATAACAGTGATGGCGGGCGTCATGGTATTTCTTCTTCAGGGAATCGACGATCGCTTTCACTTCCTCTTCTGTCTCCACGGGCCAGGCCAGGGCGATGAAGCGGCTGCCAAGATCCTTGAAGAGACCTTCGGAAGGGGCGGCAATGCTTTTGTATGTGTCCTGGATGGGGGTCATGAGAGACTGGGCCTTTTTCAAAATTAGCGATTTTGGGGATAAAATGCAACGGGATTGAAATATTTTGTATTTTTGTATTGCGAACAGCTATTCAACCTTCAGAAACCTATGGCCTGTCAATATCGAGTCACGTTAAGCGGCATCAAGGGATTCTACCGCGTATACCGCATGAGCGCCACCAGCACGCTCTACGCTTTCCATAAGCAGATGAGGGCGGACATGGAGTTCCCCGCCGACCAGCTGATCCTTTTCAAGGGGCTGGATGCCGAAGGCAATGTGGTCGCCCGCTATGGCCTCTTCGACCTTGGTGACGGAGCCGCCGATCAGGTCAGCATGGCTGAGACCCTGAAAAAGGGCATTGTCTCCTTCGTCTATTTCTACGATGTGACCAACCGTAAAAGCGTCAATATCAGCTTCGAAGAGGATACGCCCGAAAAGGCCGGCGCTCCGATGCTGGTAGACAGCAAGGGCCCGGATCCGATCGATTTCGAGAATGGCTATGTCGCCTTCGAGGACCTTCCCGCGGACCAGCGGCACCTCCCTTCCGACAGCGGAGAGAAAAAGAAACGCAACCCGCTGGAAGACATCCTGGGAGCCTTGGACGACCTGGATGACGAGGACGACGAGGATGAGGAGGACGACGAGGAGGATGAAGAAGAGGAGAGGGACGACGACGAAGCAATCGAGGTCTACGACGGCACGGAAGAGCTCACCCTGTAATCCGTGGGCCGCAAACTCATCATCCTGCTCGGACCGACGGCTGTAGGCAAGACGGACTACAGCCTCTCCCTGGCGCAGCAATACGGTTCCCCCATCATTTCCTGCGATTCGCGGCAAATCTACCGCGAGATGCGCATCGGCACGGCCGTCCCCTCGGACGCCCAACTTGCCGCCGTACGCCACTATTTCATACAGACGGTTTCCGTAAAAGACTATTATACTGCCGGCATCTATGAGACAGAAGCGCTCGCATTGATCCGCCGGCTTTTCGATGAAGGTCATGAGACCCTGGTGATGACCGGCGGATCGATGTTCTATATCGACGCCGTCTGCAACGGCCTGTCCGGCGTTCCGACCGCCGACTTGTCTTTCCGCGAAGAACTGCGGCGGCGGGTGGAAACCGAAGATCCCCTCTGGCTCGCCCGGGAATTGGAACGGCTGGATCCCGAGGGTTACCGGGCCATGGACCTGAGCAATACGCAGCGACTTTTCCGCGCCGTGGAAATCTGCCTGTGGACAGGACGGCCTTATTCCTCTTTCAAGCCGGATACCCCTGCGGTGCGTGATTTCGAGATTGAAAAGATCGGTCTGATACGGCCTCGCGAAGAATTGTACGCCCGGATTGACCGCCGCGTCCTCCGGATGATGGACGAAGGCCTCCTCGAAGAAGTCCGCAGCCTGCTCCCCTACCGCGACTGTACGGCCCTCCAGACCGTCGGCTACAGCGAACTCTTCGACTATCTCGACGGAAAAACTACCCTCGACGAAGCCATCCGCCTCATCCAGCGCAACACCCGCCACTACGCCAAGCGCCAGCTCTCCTGGTGGCGCCGCGATCGTGAGATCCGCTGG
>CAMJHJ010000061.1 GCA_946405485.1 uncultured Bacteroidales bacterium
GCGGCCTCGCCCTTTACGGCAAAGACTTCGGCCGTTATCCCCTCGACCCGACGATTGTGCTGAAGTTCTGATGACAATGATGTATCCTTCTTTGTGTAAGATGATCAAACCTTGGGTATGGGTGGCATTCGGGCTTTCGGTGCTGTTTTTTGCTTCCTGCGAGAAACGCTCTGATCTGGATGATAGAATGTCATATCTCCAGGGAGACTATTATCTGGATGCAGAGGAGGGTACATGGCATTGCCCGGACGGCTCCCTATCAGACAGGTTGTTGGATGCTAAGCTCGAAAAAGTGGGTAATCTTTGGATATTCGAGTATTATATCCCTCTGAAAAACAGTAATTCCTGGACCACCTGCAGGATTTGTCAGCCGGTAAGCTGGGATCCTTTGACCGGTTCCTATTATTTCACGCCCCTGACAATGGATGATTTGCCGCGGGCATTATCAAATGTCAACCTCAACAACTGGAGCTATTCCTTTCAGTATGGACGGATTGGAATCGTAGCGGGCAGCATTCACCTAAATTGGACGAGAAGATGATGCGAAAGGGTGGTTTCATCATTCTGATCCTTGTCTGTCTTCCTTTTTTAACGGAGGCGCAGAATCGTTGGCCTTGGAACAACGGTCCATTGGAATGGTGGATGTTTCGCCTAAGAGATACGACGGAGGTATCTCCGACCCATTTCAAACTTAGTTGGGATACAGTGCCCGATGCTATCCGCCAGAGGCGATCTGTCATTCTGGTGAATAAAATCGAAACGTATCTGAACCTGGACAGTTCTTGGGTGAGAGCCAATAGCGTCTCGGAAGAAATTCTTGAAAGAAATCAACGGGATTTCGACAGGGCCCATGTCCTTGCGGAAAAGAACTGGAGGATTGCTTTGTCGGGCAGTCTCCCCATTGAGTCATATCTGGATTCTTGCCGGGTGCAATTTGAGAATGGTCTGGGACTGATGGAAGCAGGGGATGACCTTCCACAGATAGAATGGTCCCCTGAAGGAAAGCACATTTATTCCGCGTTATCTTACGTCTGCCTGGTCCCTACCGGTTCTTTGGGGCGGATCACCGGTCCCACGCAGGGATTGTCATTGGAATCTGGACTTTTCTCCGGCAATAATATGATTTCTGCCGAATTGTCCGTGGGGCGGGGGAAATACCTCAACCCCTATGTTACGATGACCGGAGGATTGGCAGACGGGGCATATGTACCCTATTTCGGCGCCTTCTTAAAATACTCCCGGACGCTGCTGGAGACCAGCGATGTCTGCATATCCTTGTTTGGAGGAGGCGGGTATTCCCGAAGGGAAATAAAAAAGGATGGGAATCCCGTCTCCCTGGGAGGACCCAGCGTATCGGAAGGCCTGGCCGGAGAATGGAGGTGTTTTTCCAGGATTCAGGCACGAAAGAGTCCTTTCCGCCAGTCTGATTATGTAGTAAGAGTGCGGTTGTATCTGGATCATATCTGGTATCAAACACCCCGAGTCTTTTCCCCTACTGTCAATTTCTCTATAGGAATAGGAAGCAAACACGGCAAAGTCCGCCCTAAATTAAACACTCCATGAGTCATAAGACCTTATTTGTCTTCTTATTGGTTCTGGTCGGGGCGTTCTCTTGCTCTACAAAAAAGGAGATACCTTCCGGACCGATTGAACTGGTGGAGTCACTCTCTTTTGGAGGATTGGGTGGCTCCCAGGAGCTGGTCTTTTCAACGGAGGAACAATGGGAGGCCAGTTCCGTAGAAGAATGGTGTAGGATCTATCCCTCCAGCGGCTCCGGCAGGATATTGAAAGATCAAACCATCACGGTTGTCTGTGATCCGAATGACGGTCCCGACGACAGGGGGTGTTACCTCATTGTTCGTACGCCCGATCAGTCTGTTCATATTCAGGTCCATCAGGAGACACAGACAAGTTTTTATCTCCCGGAGACAGAAATCCGGGTTTCCACCGCTGCACAGGCATTTCCTGTGTCATACTCCTTCAATGAACCTGTTTCCATCGAACTGTCCGAAGAATGCGAGCCTTGGCTTCAAATGATACCTTCAACCCGGTCAATGACTCCTGCCACTCTTATGCTCTCAGTCTCCGAGAATCGTTCCGCGAAGCGGACCGGAACGATTTCATTCGTTTCTAATCACAAGTCGGAAACAGTCACCATCGTTCAGGTAGCGGACGACATTCCCATTCCGGATGATTCGTTCAGGTATCATTGCTTACAAAGTTTCGATTTGGACGGGGATGGCCATATCTCACGGAATGAGGCTGAGGCTGCGCGCGAATTGTCCCTTTTTTATTCTTATCGTATTTGGTCCGTTTCCGGTATGGAGTACTTTACCGGTTTGGAGAGAATCAAAATCTATTTCGATAATCATATCGCGAACCTTGATTTCCGTCCATTCAAGCACCTTCGTTCTGTTTTTTTAGACGATGGTCTTTTTGATATGGCAGATTTTACCCAGAACGACGTCCTTTCTTCGATAGTCATGTATGATTGTCAGTGCCCCGATCCATTAAATGCGACCGGCCTGACCGCCCTTACAACGCTTTCCCTTACAAGGTCTTCGTTTGAACATATCTTCCTGAAAGGGTGTACGGGCTTGAAGGAAGTCGTTGTCGCTGCCAACAACGCTATACAAGAGTTGGATCTGTCCGATGCCGTGAACCTACAGACGCTGAATTGTCTGTATGATCCCAACTTGAAAACAGTCTATTTGAAAGCACATCCGGAAAAACTGGAGTACGATCCAGCAATAACTACTATCGTTTATGTGGAATAAGATTACCGTTCGTTTTCTTTTTTTGATTCTTGCCATGCTTCCGGGATCCGTCGCTTGCAGCCGACAGGATGCCTGTGAGGAGAAGATGCTTGCGATAGAAGGGATTTACTGCCCGGAATCGAGTGCCTTCCAGACCGAAGATGATCCTTTCAATGGACGGATCATGAAGGCAGGAGACCACTGGGTCTTTTCCTATATTCTTACCATCTCCCCGGATAATGGTCCAAAGTTTACCCACCAGTTTGAGCAGCAAGTCATTTGGAGTCCGGAGCTGAATGCTTATCTGTTTGATCATTTATCGGAATCCGACTATGAACTATTGAAGGCCGATTACGTCGTGGTGCAATATCAAACTCGTTTGGAAAGGATCGTTATGAAGAGGATGAGTCAAGGTAACGACGGTCCCAGGGTGCTTAATTCATATTCTTGGTCCAGATTATGATGAAGAGAGTATTCATTTTTTCTTTTCTCTTGCTGTCCTTTCTCCCAGGAAGGGCTCAAAGAACAGAGCCTTATCGGCTGTCCATCAGCGACTTCTATATTCAGGATACAACTGCAAAGGAGCCTTCTTACCTGCACATCCAGTGGAAGGGTTCTTACAAGACTCTGACGGTCGGCCAGACCCGATATCGCTATACAGAGTATAGCGCTCTCGTCGGCAAATCATTTTCATGGATCCGGGTAGATCAAGATAAAGAAAAGCAGTTAGCGATCAATCAGATCCTTTATGACCAGGCACGGTCTATTGCCCGGGCAACAACAGATTCCCTTCTGTTTATGTCTTTGAGAGAAACCGAGATGCAGAGGAGGCTGAACCGAAACTATCTTGCTGCAAGAAAGATATACTTGGAAACAGGTATTCCGCCATTTCCGACAGCTGTTGACAAAGAAATCGACATCTCTGCCATAAAATGGGAACCCACTCAAAAGGGGGGTGGTCTTTCTTTCTCTTTGAGTGAGACTTTCTTGCTCATGTCAACGCCCGATCTTTCCACTCCCATTACAAGCTTGCTGCTGGGTTATGAATTCTTCCGGCATCATTCGGCGCTCTTCATGGATGCGTCTTACGGATTTGGTCAGTATTCCGGGCGCTATAGTAACGTAACCGGTCTTGCCCATGGTGGGGACCGGGTCCCCTATTGGGCGCTTTCATGCCAATATGCGTATCAGATTCCTTGTCTCCAGCGAGGGAAGTTTTCCGTCTTCTCAGGGATCGGTTATACCAGTATAGGTTTGAATAACATCCTGCGTGGCGATCGTAAAAGCACGCTTCAAGGGCTTACGTTTTCAGAGGGAATCGCTTTTGACTGCTATTCTCGATCCAAAACCGTGGATTTCAGAGGTCCCCGGCATGACCTTATCCAAAAGGGGCTCCGGATCAAGTTCTTTACAAGCCAGATCCTGACGTTCCCTCAACGCTCATGGGTCCCCACCCTGAACCTGGGATTGGGATATGTTTTTTCCGTACAAGGCGTAAAGCCCGGCGCAAATGACTAAGTATTCTTTCCTCCTTCCAGTCATTCTTTTTCTCCTTCTTCCCGCCTGCTCTGAGCCGGAAAGAGTGTCTGTATTCTCCTTGTCGGAAGATGCTGTCTTTTTCGACAAGGATGGAGGGGAAAAACGGATGTCCTTTGTGACGAATAACGATTGGGTGGTCTCGACAGATGTGGACTGGTGTCATTTCAAGCCGACATCCGGTTCCGCGAGATTCTTGGAAGACCATAGCTTTTTTGTGTCTTGCGACGCTAACAGCGGCCTTGACCGGGAATGCGATATTATCATTCGGAGCGATGGCCAGGAGAAGCGGATCCATCTATTTCAAAATCATGACCATCTGGTGACGGAGCAATTCGAATATGACTTGTCCATTGAAGAACAGACGTTGGCTATCCCTTTCCAGTCGGATGAAGATGTCAGGATCGAAATAGGGGACTCAGGCAAAAACTGGATCCGGACAAGGGATACACGTGCCTCGCTGGTTAAGGATACGGTATGGCTGGCTATCTCGGAAAACCGGTCTGCATCCAGGAGCGCTTCTGTTTACCTGATTTGCGACAGCAAGAGAGATACGGTGTCGATCCGACAGCAGGCCCATGTCGTCCCCATCTCGGATCCGGGATTACTTGAATACTGTCTGTGGTATTTTGACAGCAATTATGACAGATTGATTTGTGCGGACGAAGCTGAACGTGTAAAGGAATTACATTATACCAAGAACTTGTCGAGTGTAGGAGGCTTGGAGTATTTTGTCCATCTTACGTCACTTTGGCTTGTCTCAGACTGTCTGACGTCTTTTGACTTCAGCCTCTTTAAAGAATTGAAGGAAATCGACTACTGGGGACCTGTCTCCAATCCCGATTTCTCCGTCAATGAAGACTTGGAGAGTTTAGGCATTTACATGGCAACGGGAGGGACCATTTGCCTGAAGAATTTGAAAAAGCTGTCTGCGCTTTCTTGCGTCCACTGTATCTGTGAGTTGGATCTGGATGGTTGTACCCATCTTGAATTTCTTTGGATATCGGATTTTTACAAAGAGAAGATGCTGTTGAAAGATCTGCCATCCTTACAGAGGTTGTATATCTTTGATTCGCCGGAATTGAAATCAATGGATGTTAGCCAGATCTCGACTCTGACCTCGGTTGAGATCTGGAGATCCTCTCTTGAGGTTCTGGATCTTTCGTCCCAGACAAGTCTTTCCCGATTGCAATGCATGGGGAATCCCGATCTCAAAACGATCTATCTGCATCATCGTCCTCCGACTCTTATACTTCAGGACAATCATAATCCGACTTCCGTCATTATTGTGGGAGATTGACGGTCGATGCTTGCGGGACAAAATAAATGGGGGAAGGTGAGTTTTTTCACCTTCCCCCATTGGAAGTATGTCCGTCGCGGTTTAGTCCTCCGGCATCGGCGGGAGAGACCAGCCTTCACGATACGTGTGCTTGATCAGCTCAGCAGCGTACGCGTTGGCGTCCACCGGATCGGTGTAGGTCTTGTTGAAGGTCGGATGGCCGTCCTTGACGGAGAAGCCGTCTTCGATCATCGTCCGGATTGTCTCGCCTTCCGGGATGTTGGTGAAACGCATGTTGGGACCGTCCCACTCCAGTTCGCGGTTGAGGCTCTGGAGCCGTACGGCGAGCACGCCCATCACGACCATCTCGTTGAACGGGCCGGCTTCGCTGAAGTCGGAAGCGCTCGGCACGCGGGTCTCGGGAGACTCCTTGCAGGCGCGGACCCAGTCCATCTGATGGCTTTCGGTGATGACACGCAGCACTTCGGGGCACTCGGGCTCACGGCCGGACAGGAGATAAGGATTCCTGCCATAGCAGCCACAGATGAGGGTGTCCTTGGTGCCGTGGAAGATGACGGTGCCGTCCAGGTCGAAAGCCTTTCCGTCGGGCATCCCGGCAGGGCGCGGCGGGGTCAGGCCGCCGTCATACCACCAGACTTCGACTTCGGGCATCGCCACCTTGGGCAGATTCTCGCGGGCCGGGAAAACCAGCTTGACCACCTGCGCGTTCGGGCAGGACTCGGTCAGCAGGGCGGTGGAACTGCCCTGGACGCGGGTCGGATAGCCGAGCTTGAGGGCCTTGAAGACCGGATGCAGGACGTGGCAGGCCATGTCGCCGAGGGCGCCGGTGCCGAAGTCCCACCAGCCGCGGAAATTCCAAGGATGGTAGATGGCATTGTACGGGCGGTAAGGAGCCGGGCCGATGAAGCAATCCCAGTCGAGCGTATCGGGGATCTGGTGGACCTCCTTGGGCCGGGAAAGGCCCTGGGGCCAGATCGGCCGGTTGGTGCAGGCCTCCACCTTGGTGACCTCACCGATCTCGCCGTTCCAGATCCAGGAGACAGTCTTGCGGACGCCTTCCGCGGAAGATCCCTGATTACCCATCTGGGTCGCGACCTTGTACTTGGCAGCCAGCTTGGTCAGCAGGCGGGATTCGTACACGGTGTGCGTCAGGGGCTTCTGGACGAACGCGTGCTTGCCTTCCGCAAGGGCGGTGGCGGCGATGATCGCGTGCGTGTGGTCCGCCGTGGCGACCATGACGGCGTCGGCATCCTTCAGGCACTCATCATAGCAGATACGGAAGTCCTTGTAACGTTTCGCATCGGGGTAGCGCTCGAAGATGCGTTTTGCGTAGTTCCAGTCCACATCGCACAGGGCGATGATATTCTGGGACTCGACGGCGCGCAGGTCGGATGCTCCCTTGCCTCCGATACCGATGCCGATGATGTTGAGCTTGTCGCTCGGAGCGACGGTTTTCTTTCTTGCTTTAGCCATTGTCAATGATGTGGTAAGGTTGGTTTACTCGGCATAGCTGGGCTTGACGAAATCAGCCGCCTTGAGGTAGTCGGCGCTGATGCGGCAAGTTTCCATGATGTCACCCACGCCGGTGCCTTCCATCTCGACGATGTAGTGCTTCAGGCCGGCGACATCGGCGTTGTTGAAGATGGCGTCAAAGCCGACGAAGCCGCTCTGGCCGACTTCGGTGACGTCCTTGATGTGGAGCATTTCGAAGCGGCCCGGATATTTCCGGAAGTAATTGCAAGGTGCGGCCTTGCCCATGACGGCCCAGTACACGTCCATCTCGAAGAAGACGAGGCTCGGATCGGTATTCTGGATCATGAAATCATAGATGACCTGATCCTCGATCTTCTGGAACTCACGGGAGTGGTTGTGGTAACCGAACTTCAGGCCCTGCTCCGCGCAGAGCTTGCCGACCTCATTGAAGTAATCGCAATAAGTCTTCAGTCCTTCGAGGGTCTCCGGGATGCGGAAACTCGGGGCGACGATGTACTGGCAGCCGAGGGCCTTGTGGTCCGCGATGCACTTCTTCCACCACTCGAGCGCGGCGGTGAAATCCTTGTTGGCCAGTTCTTCGTCGGTCAGGTTACGCATCGTGTGCGTGGAGATGGCCTTCAGGCCGGCGGCTTCGAGGTCCGCCTTGATCTCCTCGACAGGGTGGTTGAAGAATTTGCCGTCGTTGTACCAGCAGATCTCAACCGTGGTGTATCCCATGTCGGCGAGCTTCTGGAAAACCTCGACATGATTGGCGTCATACTTCTCGTTGCTGCCGATGAGTTCGCGGACAGAATAGAGCTGCACGCCGATTTCCTTGGCCACCGGCTTGGCGGTGGAACAAGAAGCCAGCGCCACCAGGGCGCCGGCTATCCAAAGCAGTTTCTTCATTAGTCGAGGATCTTGATGCGGATGTTACGATAGTACACCACGTCGCCGTGATCCTGGAAGCCGATGTAACCGGCATGCTCGTCGCCACCGACATTGTTCAGCAGTTCGAAAGCAAGCGGGTTCTTGGCCTGGGCGAATTTGCCGGAATTGAGCAGGTCGGCCCAATCCTGGGTCCACAGGTGGTATTCGCAGGTGTTGGCGCCGTTCTGGCCATGCACGACAGTGCCTTCGTAGACCAGGATCTTGCCGGTATTCCACTCACCCCAAGGATTGGCGTTCTGCGGCTCGGCGACGATCATGTCATACAGGGAAGAAGACTGGCGGATGCCGATCACCTTGCCCAGCTGGCCGTCCGGATGGTTCGCGTTGTCGAGGATCTGATACTCCGGAGCGGAGATGTAGATCGGGGAATACTTCCAGACGCTGTCCTTCTGGGTCTTGATCTCACGGGCGAGGAGGAAAACGCCGGAGTTGGCACGCTCGGTGACCTTCCAGTCGAAGAGGAGCTCGAAGTTCTTGAACCTCTTCTCGAAGATGATGTCGCCGCCGTCACCGGCCTGCTGCTCGCCGCCACCCTTGCCGTTAAACTTCAGGCAGCCGTCCTCGATGGTCCAGCGGGTAGGGACATGGTCCTTGCCATAGCCTCTCCAACCCTTGAGAGAAGTGCCGTCGAAGAGGACGATGTAACCGTCCTCGTCCACCTTGAAGTCCGCGAGGTCGACCTCGGGGGCATTCACGATCACATACTCGGGAACATTGTCGTGGGCGGGGACCACGATTTCTTCGACCTCGGGGGCCGCCGCTTTCTTGCCGCCGCAAGCGGCCAGCAGGAACAGGGTTGCAACTGCTGCAACGCTGAAAAGGATCTTTTTCATATCGTTTTGTACTTTAGTTGTTGACTATTCGGGCATGTCGGGCAGCGTCCAGCCGTCACGGTAAGTATGCTTGATCAGCTCCGCCGCATAGGCATTGGCGTCCACGGGATCCGTGTAGGTCTTCTTGAAGGTCGGATGACCGTCGGTGACGGAGAAGCCGTCGTGGATCATCGTCTTGATCGTGGCGCCTTCCGGAATGTTGGTGAAGCGCATGTTGGGGCCGTCCCATTGCAGCTCACGGTTGAGGCTCTGGAGACGGACGGCAAGGACGCCCATCACGACCATTTCGTTGAACGGGCCGGCTTCGCTGAAGTCGGAAGCGCTCAGGACGCGGTTCTCGGGATCTTCCTTACAGGCACGGACCCAGTCCATCTGGTGGGACTCGGTGATGACACGGAGGACTTCCGGGGTCTCGGGGTTGCGGCCGGAGACAAGGTAAGGCTTGGCGCCGTAGCAGCCGCAGATGAGGGTGTCCTTGGTGCCGTGGAAAATCACGCCGCCACCCTGGACGTTGAGGTTCTTGCCGGCAGGCAGGCCTTCCGGGCGGGGAGGCTTCAAGCCACCGTCGTACCACCAGACCTCGACTTCGGGCATCGCGACCTTAGGCAGGTTTTCACGGGCGGGGAAGATGAGCTTGACGATCTGGGCGTTCGGGCAGGACTCGGTCAGGAGCGCGGTGGAGCTTCCCTGGACGCGGGTCGGATAGCCGAGACGGAGAGCCTTGAAGACAGGATGGAGGATATGGCAGGCCATGTCGCCGAGGGCGCCGGTACCGAAATCCCACCAGCCGCGGAAATTCCAAGGGGTGTAGATGCTGTTGTACGGGCGATACTGGGCGGGACCGATGAAGCCATCCCAGTTGAGCGTGTCGGGAATGGGATCTTCCTTCTCCGGACGGTCGAGTCCCTGGGGCCAGATCGGACGGTCTGTGAACGCCTCGACCTTGGTGACCTCACCGATGACACCGTTCCAGATCCAGGAACAGGTCTGGCGGACACCTTCCGCGGAAGCGCCCTGGTTGCCCATCTGGGTCGCGACCTTGTACTTGGCGGCGAGCTTGGTCAGCAGGCGGGACTCATACACGGTGTGCGTGAGGGGCTTCTCGCAATAGACGTGCTTGCCTTCGGTAAGGGCGTTGGCGGCGATGATCGCGTGCGTGTGGTCCGCAGTGGCGACCATGACGGCGTCGGCGTCCTTCAGCATCTCGTCATAGCAGACGCGCCAGTCATTGTAGCGCTTGGCTTCAGGATAGCGCTCGAAGACATGCTTGGCATAAGCCCAGTCGGTGTCGCAGAGGGCGATGATGTTCTGGCTTTCCATACCGCGGAGGTCGGAAGCGCCGCGTCCGCCGATGCCGACGCCGATGATGTTGAGCTTGTCGCTGGGAGCGACGGCCTTCTTTTTCTTGGCTTTGGCCAGGACATCGTCCGTCGCCATCGTCAGTCCGATCGCTGCAGCCGTTCCCGCTTTGAGGAACGTTCTTCTAGACATTTCGTTAGACATATCCGTAGTGGGTTTATAGTTAAGAATTAAACATAATCTACTATCCAACGAATATAATGATTTGCAGTAAATAATCATAATTATTTGTCGAAAAACCGTCTATTTTATTCGTATATTTGTCTTCAGAACAAAAAACGACAAGCGATATGTTTGAGAAAAACGTTTACGTCAGCCGCAGGAAAACCCTGTTCGACCTGATGGCCGGGACGGCCCCGGAAGGGAAGAGGGGCATAGCGGCTTTCCTCGGCAACGTGGATGCTCCCGCGCAATACAGGGCCAACGGATATAAGTTCCGCCAGGACAGCACCTGGCTCTATTATTTCGGCATTGCCGAGCCTCGTTTCGCCGCTATCCTCGACCTGGACGCCGGGACGGAGACCCTCTGTTCCGACGATTACGGGATCGACGACATCATCTGGACCGGACCGATGCCGACGGTGGCGAGCCTGGCGGAGCGCATAGGCATCGCCGCCAGCGCCCCCTATGCCGCTTTCGACGAGGCGGTCAAAGCCGCACAGGCGCAGGGACGCCCCGTCCACGTGATCCCTCCATCGCGTTATTATAATACGCTCAAGCTGCGTGAATTGGGCGTGACGACCCCTTCTGAAGCCCTGATCCGGGCCATCGTTTCGATGCGTCTGGTCAAGGAGGACCGGGAGATCGCCCTGCTTGACGCGGCCTGCGACCTGGGCCAGCAGATGCATTCGATCGGCCGGGACGCAATCCGCGTCGGCGTCATAGAGCAGGATATCGTCGGCAAGATGGAAGGTTTCGCGCTGGCCAAGGGCTGGGGCGTGTCTTTCCCGACCATCCTGACGCAGCACGGAGAGGTTTTCCACAACCACAGCCATGAATGCGTCATCGAGCCCGGCAAGCTGCTGGTAATCGATGCCGGCGTGGAGAGCAATGATTTCTACGCATCCGATTTCACCCGCACCTATCCGACCGGAGGACGCTTCACGGCACAGCAGCGGGATATCTATACGCTGGTGTACCAATGCAACGAGTTCGCATTTACCCTGATCCGTCCCGGCACGGCGTACAGGGACGTGCATCTCGCGGTCGCCCGCCGCATGCTGGAGGGTCTGAAAGCGCTCGGACTGGTCGGCGGGGATGTGGATGAGATGGTCGCCGCGGGTGTGGCGGGCCTCTTCATGCCCCACGGCCTGGGCCACAACATGGGCCTGGACGT
>CAMJHJ010000062.1 GCA_946405485.1 uncultured Bacteroidales bacterium
TGCGGCAGCGACTGCTCCGTGCAGAGCCGGGAGAAGGACATGCCCCTGGAGGACTTCCTGAGAGCCCTGGACAGCATCCCGGCCCGGCAGCGGCCCAAGGACTTCCTCGTCGTGCTCACCGGCGGCGAGCCCCTGCTGCGCCCGGATATCGAGACGGTCGGGCGGGAGATCCGCCGGCGCGGCCTCTCCTGGGGCGTCGTCTCCAACGGCTGGTTCTACGACGAAGCGATGCAAGAGCGGCTCCTTCGGGCCGGCATGCAGTCCCTGACCATCAGCCTGGACGGCCTGCAGGAGTCCCACGACTGGATGCGTGGCCACGCCGGCAGCTACGAACGGGTCCTGCGCGCCATCGGCCTCTTTGCGACGGAGCCGCGGCTGACCAGCGACGTCGTGACCTGCGTGAACCGGCGCAATTTCGCCGAACTTCCTGAGATCCACCGTATCCTGGAAGGTCTGGGCGTGAAGCAGTGGCGCCTGTTCACCATCATCCCGATCGGGCGCGCAGCCAGCGATCCCGACATGCGCCTGGATCCCGGGCAGCTGCGTGCGCTGATGGAATTCATCGTCTCAAAGCGGGAAGAGGGCGGTACGATGAAGGTTACCTTCAGCTGCGAAGATTTCCTCGGCCCCTACGAGGAGAAGGTCCGCGACAACCGCTTCTTCTGCCGCGCCGGCGTCAACATCGCCTCCGTCCTGATCGACGGCCGCATCTGCGCCTGTCCCAACATCGACCGGGACTATTTCTCGCAGGGCAATATCTACGAGGATAATCTGTACGAAGTCTGGGAGCATCGTTTCCAGCCCTTCCGCTGTCGCGAATGGACCAGCCGCGAGGGCCCCTGCAAGACCTGCCGGGAGTGGAAAGACTGCCTCGGTGGCAGCATGCACAACTGGCACGGCCCCGACGTTCCCTCCCTTCTCCAGTGCCACAGAATGGATTTCGATGGCCAATCTTTCATTCTGTGACACTATTTCGTATCAAATCGTGTGGGACCTTGCCACAGAATGAATAAACTGCCGGCCTGGTCCATTCTATGACATAGTCAGTCGCTGCAGGGAATGTCCGGGGCGAGGGCGACGAGACGCTCGCGAAGCGCTGCATCGGTGACCGTGAATCGTGCGTGACACATAGCGTCGTAGTCGAACAAAAGCCCGACGACTCCCTTCAGGGCCTCCTCATCCCAGCCTTCACCGTCCAGATGGATGTCCATGACGGCATGGCAGGACAGTTTGTGCAGGATGGGTTGCAGCCGGGCTTTCCAGTCCGGGGCGGTCAAGGAGAAACCGATCTCCTGCGCGCCGGTTGCCACGGCGGCGCCGAGGGCCCCCAGGTCATTACTGAAGAAATAGTTCCGCTCCGCAGGCATCTCCGCCAGCGGCGGGCAGATGGCGCTGCCGCCCGGGCGGTATTTCCAGGGCCGGCGGCCGATCTCGATGTACTCCGAGTGCATCGCCGGCGGGTTGCCGTAGCCCGCGGGCTTGAGGTATTTCGCCTTCGGGTCGAACTTCACGTCCAGGCAGCGCACCTGGGAGCGCAGTTTGCCCAGGATCTTGCCGGTCGGGGCGACGACGCAGGAGCAGCCGCCCAGTTTGCTCCGGCGGCCCATCGACACGCTGGCGCGCACCAGATAGGCGCCGGTGTTGTAGGCGCAGAAGCTGTTGATGATGTCCAGTGCCCGGAAGGTGTCGCTGCGCTGATGGGAGCAGCCGATGATCACATCCGGCTTCCAGCGGGCGATGTTGGAAAAGTTCTCATAAAAATAGAAGTCATAACAGGTCAGGAAGGCGTAGCGCACGCCCTCGATGTCCATCATCAGGGGTTTGGTCCACTCCTCGGTGTAGGACTTGTCCAGGCCGTATTTCTTCCATTCGCCGGCGGTCAGGTGCTCCTTGTAGTATTTGCCGATCAGGGCCCCGTCGCGCCCGTAGACGAAGACGGCGTTGCGCGGGACTTCGCACTCCGTGTCGATGGCTCCGCAGAACACCAGCGTGGAGCAGCGGCGGGCCGTCTCGGAACAGGCCTTCAGCAGGGTGGGACCGTATTCGCGGGCGATCTTGAGGAAGTCTTCGGGCTGCGGCGTGGCGCCCGGCACTTCGCTGAATTCGGGCAGGACGACGATGTCCAGGCTCTTGTTGCATTTCTCCAGCGCGCGCAGGGTCCATTCGAAACTCTTGTCCAGGGCCTGGCGGTCCATGCCGAACTCAGGCTGGATGACGCGGGCTTTCATCGGGGCCGCGAAGGAGGGAAGCGCTGAGAGAAGCAGCAGCGCAAAGGTGAGGATACGTTTCATTGGACAGAGGGTGTTTGTTTCTTTCCGAAAAACTTGTTGATGATCAGCGCGATGGCGCCGTCGCCCGTCACATTACAGGCCGGGCCGTAGCCGTCCAGCGCCAGGTAAAGAGTCATGACCAAGGCTGTCTGGTCCGGTGAGAAGCCCATGATGGACTCCAACAGGCCGATGGATGCCATCAGCACGCCGCCCATCACGCCGGGGGCCGCGACGGCCGCAATGCCTTGCATCAATACGAAATGGATATAGACTGCGAAGGGCAGGGGGGTCCCGGTGAGGTAGGCCACGGCGATGGCGGAAACGGCCAGCTTGATGGTCGATCCGCACATGTGGACCGTGGAGCAGAGCGGGATGGTGAAATCGACGATGTCGTCCGGGATGCCGTTCTTGCGGGTGCAGTCCGAAGTGACGGGGATGGCCGCTGAAGAGGAACAGATCGAGAAAGCCGTGAAATAGGCCGGGAGCATGTTCCAGAGGCATTTGAAGGGATTCTTCCCGGCGATGGCGCCCGCGATACAGTACTGGATGACCAGGTAGAGGATGGACAGGACGATGCCCGTGAGGATGATCTTGGCGCCGGACGCGAGTACGGCGGCGATGACGCCCCGGGCGCTCATCTCGCAGATCATCGTGAAGACGTACCAGGGCAGCAGGGGGATGATGACGCGCTCGATGGTGATCCGGATGATGCGTTCGAACTCGTCAAAGCCCTTGCGCAGGGCCTGCGCGTCCGTGAAGATGATGCCGACGCCGATCAGGAAAGACAGCAGCAAGGCGGTCAGGACGTCGCAGACCGGCGGGATCTTGAGGTCGAAATAAGGGAGGAATTCCTTGGCAGAAGCCGCATCGGTAGCCAGTTCCCCGGCCTTCAGGTAGAGCGGCATGGCGTGGGAGGCACACAGGTGGGTGAAGAGGCCCGAGCAGATCGTCGAGAGATAAGCGATGCCCAGCACGGCGAGCAGCATCTTGCCGGCGCCCTTGCCGACATGCGCGATGGCTGGCGTCACGAGTCCCAGGATCAGGAGGGGAATGATGAATTTGAGGACCTGGGCGAACAGGACGTTGAAGGTCTTGAAGATACGTACAATGACTTCCGGGGCGACCAGCCCCAGCAGGGCGCCGCCGCCGATGGCGATGAGTACCTTGAGGAAAAGACCCGGTTTGAATTTTTTCATGGCGGAAAAGTCTCTTGCGTAAAGATAGGAAAAAAATGCGATATTTGTCTGTATGAATGCCCAAGCCCTATCCCAGCCCTATACGACGCCATCCTTTGAGGTCCGCCTCGAGCCGGACGTGGTCTATGCCACGGCGAATGGGTATTGGACCGAGGCTCCGGTGGGGAAACCTTTCCAGGCCGGGTTGCTGGCGAGGGAGACTTTGCGCAAACGCGTCCTGGATTTGAAACTGGACCTGTATCTCCCGGAAGGGGATATGTCCCCGACCCGTCCCTTGCTGCTGATGATGCACGGCGGAGCCTTCTGGATCGGTCACAAAAAGGAACGCGGACAGGTCGCCTGGTGCCGTCATTTCGCATCACTGGGCTACGTCGCAGCTTCCATCGATTATCGTCTGGGCTTCCGTCCTACGAAAACGGACATCCGGCGGGCGGAACTGGACGCCCTGGATGACGCGGACGCGGCCCTGGCCTTCCTGTTGGGCAGAGAAGATCTGCGTATCGACCCACATCGGGTGTTCGCCGCCGGCACCAGCGCGGGCGCCATCACGGCGCTGAACCTGGCTTACCGTATGTATGGGGATAATCCCGAGGCGGGACTTCATCCCCGGCTGGGGCAGGATTTCAAGATCCGGGCGGTGGCGGACCTGTGGGGCTATGTGCGGGACCTGTCCGTGCTGGAGAATGCCCGTGTGCCCATCCTGGCCTACCAGTCGGAGTCTGATCCGGTCGTCCCGTTCAGCCACGGATATCCCCTGAACGCCAAAGGCTTCACGGATAAAGTGTTCGGGACAAGGGACACCTGCGACCGGGCGGCCGCTCTCCGGATTCCTTTCGAAATGCACCCCTGTCCGGAAAAGCGTCACAAACTCCATCTGGATGATAATTGGGAATTATCGCCACGGTATTATGAAATTCAGGATGCAATGACGGAGTTTTTTGCCAAGTATTTGTAATAATGTCGCCAAAATGAAGACCGTCTTCAAGGAGAATACACGCTTTAAGGCCCTGCTGTTGTCCCTGCTTCTTTCGGCCATCGGCTTCGGTTTGTACAAAGGGGTCATCGACAATTACCTCGCCGAAGTGGTTGGGATGGGGGAGTTGGACCGCGGCGTGGCGGAGTTCTTCCGCGAATTGCCGGGCCTGCTGCTGATCTTCATCCTGGCAATTTTTAATCGTTTCTCCGCGGAAAAGATGTACAAGACCGGCATGGTCATCATGACCGTCGGGATGTTGATCCAGGCCTTCGTCGCGCCGGTCAAAGCCTTGGTTATCGCTGCCATCTTCTTTTATTCGCTGGGTGAACATATCCAGTTGGGGATGAAGAACACCCTTTCCCTGGAGTATTCCCGGGCGGGACGGGGCGGTCAGGCGCTGGGTGTCCAGAACGCGACGCAGCAGATCGGCCAATTGGCCGGCTATGTGGCTGTGATCGTGGTGGTTGCGCTTTTTGCCGGTACGCGGATCTTCAAACCCGTCTTTGTCGTCGCGGCCCTGTTCATCGGCTTGGCGATGCTGGCTTCCTTCCGCCTGACGGGCAGCAGTTCGACCGACCCTTCGAAACGGCGCTTTTATTTCCGGCGCAAATTCCGGAAATACTATATGCTGGAAGTCTTCTATGGCGCACGCAAGCAGGTTTTCTTCACCTTCGGCCCTTATGTGCTGATCTTGTTCTACGGAGCGGATGCAGGTGTGATCAGCCTGCTTTTCGCCGTTTCAGCCATCTGCTGTTTCATTTTTTCACCCTTGATCGGGAAACTGATCGACCGGGTCGGTTATAAGCCGGTGATGATCGGTGATACGCTGGTTCTGGTAATCGTTTGTTTTTTCTACGGTTTCGCGCACCACATCTTCCCCATGCATACTGCCTTCATCATCTGTTGCGTCAATTATGTGCTGGATTCGGTGATCTCGCTGGCTTCAATGGCTTCCAACGTCTATGTGCAGGACATTTCGGACAGTCAGGAGGAGATGCGTGCGACCATCTCGACGGGCATCAGCGTAAACCACGCGATCACGATCTTCATCGCCCTGCTGGGCGGCTGGATCTGGAAGACGCTGGGAATCGAGACGCTCTTCATCCTTTCTGCGGTCCTGGGCCTGTGCAACAGTGCTTATGCCGCCACCATCCGGGTGCCCCGGAAAGCGTAAAAAAGGCTCGCGATTGTCCTGCGAAAATCCTATATTTGTTCACAAACGGACATTAAGATGAAAAGAACGCTGTTGTGCGCCCTGGCCCTCCTTCTGGGGACCCTTGCCATGCAGGCGCAGAAACCTGCCCTGGACCATTCGGTGTATGATGATTGGAAGAGCCTGAGCCGACCGGCCGTGCCCTATGACGGGGCTTGGATGTATTATACGCTCTCCCCGCAGCAGGGCGACGGCGTGTTGCACGTGGTCAATGCGGTGACCGGCGCCGAATGGAGTTGCCCGCGCGCCACGGATTTCAAGATCTCCCTGGACGGTACCAAGGCGGTATACAAGATCAAGCCTCGGTATGAAGAGACGCGCCAGGCGCGCATCAAGAAAAAGAAGGCGGACCAGATGCCCAAGGACAGCCTGGCCATCCTGGACCTGCAGACCGGCTCCGTGGAGAAGTTTGACCTGCTTAACGCCCTGTACGTTCCCTTCGAACTCGCCGACTGGATCGCCTATACCAAGCACGTCGAGAAAAAGGACAGCCTGCTCAAGAAAGAGGATGTCATCGTATTGAATATCAAAACCTTGACACGGGACACCCTCAAGACCGTCACCAACCCGACCTTCAACCGGACCGGCCGTCAGATCGCCTATATGTGCAAGCCAGGGGCGAAGGATTCTCTCCGGCGGGCGGGTGTCTGCCTCTATGATGCGGCTGCAGCTGTGACGGATACGCTGCTCTTCGCGGACAAAAAGGCGCAGCTCGGCAAGTTCTTCTGGAACGAGGCCGGCGACCGTTTCGCGTTCTATGCCAATCTGGATACCGCCAAGACGGCAGCCAAGCAGATTGACGTCTATACCTGGTCGGACGGGCAGGTGAACAAGGTGTTGGACCATGGACACGCCGCCATTCCCGAAGGCTGGAAACTCAGCGGAGAGCCTGGCTTGGGCTGGCGTTTCGGCGACCGGGCCCTGACCGTAGGCCTTTGCCCGATCCCGATGGAGAAGGATACGACCCTCGTGGATTTCGAGCAGCCTCAGCTGGACATCTGGACCTGGAATGAGGACTATCTCCAGAGTGTCCAGAAACTCCGCGTCAGCACGGAAAAGAACCGGACCTACCTGTCCCTGCTCCGGCTGGACGACGGCAGCCTGACCCGGCTTGCGGACGAAGAATTGCCGGAGGTGAGCGTACCGCTGGATTTCCAGGGAGACAGACTGCTGGCCTGGACGGACAAGCCTTACCGGATCAAGCAGCAGTGGGACCAGGATCCCTGCCATGACATATACGTCGTGGACCTTAAGGACGGCAGCCGCAGCAAGGTGGCGACCGCGGTCCCTTGGACGCGGATCAGCCTTTCGCCGGATGGCAATCGTTATGTGTTTTATGATGCCGTCGAGCGGGCCTGGATGGCCTATGCGCTCAACGACGGGAGCCTTACGAACCTGACGGAAGGCCTCGGCGTCAACTTCTATGATGAGAAGGACGACCATCCCTGCCTGCCGCCGCCCACGGGCGGAGCGACTTGGTTCAAGGACTCGCGTCATGTCGCCCTGCGCGACCGGTATGACATCTGGGTGGTGGACGTGACCGGCCGGGACAAGCCTTATACGATGACCGAAGGCCGCGGCCGGGCGGAGAAGACGATGTATTATGTCACGCTGCCCTACAGCCGCCCGCAGTATTTCCCCCGTCCTACGACGATCGATCCGGCGCTGCCCGTGTATTTCATGACGCTGAATGAGCTGACGAAGGAGGGCGGAGTTGCCGTGCGGGACCTCAGCCGCCGCCGTTCTTCGCTGATGACTCTGGCTTCAGGCCCGTACAAGTGGGATGCCCTGTGCATTTCCCGTGCACCGAAAAAACCGGTCCTGTTTTATACCCGCGAGTCTTTCGAGACCGGCCGCAACCTGTATGCTTCGACCGACCTGACCAAGGTCGAGGAACTGCTGTGCGAGGCCAATCCCCAGATCCGTGATTACAACTGGGGCACGGTGGAACTGATGAAATGGACGCGTGCGGACGGGATCGAGGCTGATGCGCTGGTGTTCAAGCCGGAGGATTTCGACCCGGCGAAGAAGTACCCCGTCATTTTCTATTTCTACGAGAAAGACTCCCAGACGATGTACAGCGCCCGCAATCCTGCGCCCAGCCGCTCGATCGTCAACATTCCCTGGTTCGTCAGCAACGGTTATGTGGTCTGCGATCCGGACATCTATTACAAGCTGGACGGCCATCCGGGCCGCGATGGATTGGAGTCTGTGATGGCTGCGACGGATGAACTGTGTAAGAATGCCTGGGTGGATCAGGCCCGCATGGGTATCCAGGGCCAGAGTTGGGGCGGCTACCAGGTGGCCTACATCATTACGCAGACGGACCGCTATGCAGCAGCAGGCGCCGGTGCGCCCGTTTCCAACATGACTTCGGCCTACGGCGGCATCCGCTGGGGCAGCGGCATCGTGCGCGAGGTCCAGTATGAGCAGGGCCAGAGCCGCATCGGCAAGGACCTCTGGTCCGGATTCGACCTTTATTACGACAACTCGCCGGTGTTCTTTGTCCCGAATGTCAAGACGCCCGTGCTGATCATGGCCAACGACAACGACGGTGCCGTGCCGTGGTGGCAGGGAATCGAATTCTTCACCGCCCTGCGCCGCTGCGGCAAGCAGGCTTGGATGCTCCAGTACAACCGGGAGGCGCACAACCTGAACGGGCGCTGGAATTCCAAGGACCTCAGCATGCGCCTGGACCAGTTCTTCGGCCATTTCCTGAAGGATGAGCCGATGCCCGAATGGATGGAGAAAGGCATTCCTGCCACGAAGAAGGGCCTCACGCTTGGTTATTAGTTTTTTCCTATCTTTGTATATATGAAGAAGTTTTTCGCATTCCTGCTGCTTTTCTCCTTGTGCCTGACGGCGGCAGGACAGTATGTCCCTCCCGTCGAGGAGGATGTCAGGGCAAACATCGCTGCCTGGCAGGACCTGAAATTCGGGATGTTCATCCACTGGGGGGCTTACAGCCAGTGGGGCGTAATCGAATCCTGGTCTCTCTGCCCGGAAGACATCGACTGGCAGTACAAGGCCCGGGGGGACATGGATTATTTCGAATACAGGAATAAGTATGAGGACCTGAAAAAGACGTTCAATCCCGTCGGTTTCAATCCGGACAAATGGGCGGCTGCCGCCGAATATGCCGGGATGAAATATGTGGTCTTCACCTCCAAGCACCATGACGGTTTCTGCATGTTCGACACCCATCAGACCGACTACAAGATCACCTCGGAGGAGTGTCCCTTCCATACCGACCCCAGGGCCAACATCACCAAGCAGGTCCTGGACGCTTATCGTGCCCATGGCATCAAGGCCGGAGTCTATTTCTCTTTCCCGGACTGGCACAACAACGATTTCTGGTGGCGACGGTTCCCTCCCAAAAGCAACAAAATCAACTATGATCCCCATAAGCATCCGGAGAAGTGGGCGGCTTATCAGGATTTCATCGCCGCGCAGCTGGATGAGTTAAGCAACGGAGATTACGGTGACCTGATGCTGATGTGGTACGATATGCCCGTGACGGACGAGGGGCGGACCGTGGAATACGACTGGGCGCGTTTCGCCAAGATCGTGAGGGGCAACCAGCCTGGCCTGATCATGGTCGGCCGCGGCATGAAGAACGAGTATGAGAATTACAGGACTCCGGAACAGGAGATTCCCGAAGAAGCGCTGGATTATCCGTGGGAGTCTTGTATCACAATGACTTACAGCTGGTCCTGGCGGCCGGATCTCAAATACAAGTCCACTTATACTATCCTGTCGATGCTGGTGAAGATCGTCTCCCGGGGCGGCAATCTGCTGCTGAACGTAGGACCGAACGGGAACGGCGAATGGGATGACGACGCCTATGCGCGCCTGCACGAAATCGGCGACTGGATGCAGGTCAACGGTGAAGGCATCTATGGCACGAAGGCCATCGCTCCTTACCAGTGCGGCAAAGTGTATTATACTGCCAAGGGTGACTCCGTCTATGCATTTTATATGGCAGATGAAGGAGAGGGCCTGCCTTCCCAGCTCGACCTGGGCCCCTTCGCACCCGTTTCCTCCAAGGGCGTCAGCCTCCTGGGAACCAAGCGCACATTAAAGTGGAACCGCACGCCTGAGGGTACCCTCAGCGTCCAGGTTCCCAAGCCGGTGCAGGACAAGCTCCCGTGCGACCATATCTGGTGTTTCAAGATCAAAGTCAAATAACCAATAATGTCTGTTATGAAAGTACGTTTTTCTATGATTCTGGCGGGGATTGCAGCTGTTTCCCTGCTGGTCGCTTGCTGCGGTAAGGGCGAAAAGAAATGTTGTAAACAAGAAGAGGGCTGCTGCGGTCAGAAGACCGAATGCTGCCAACAGTTCTGCAAGAAACTTCCCGTGGGCGTGCAGCTCTACAGCGTACGCACCGACCTGGAGAAGGATTTCTACGGCACCCTGAAGGCCATCCGCGAGATGGGTTATGCCGGCGTCGAGTTCTATGGCGAGTATTATGGCAATTCGGTCGTGCAGGTCAAGCGCTGGTGCACCGAGCTGGGTCTGATCCCGTTCTCCAACCATGTCCCGTTCCAGCAGATGATCGACGACGTGGACAAGGTGATCGCTGAGAATACGGTCCTGGGCGTGCAGTACATCGTCTTCCCTTACATGGATGAGGCTTCCCGTCCGGGCATCGATCCCGAGCAGTTCAAGGCGACCGTGAAGAAGATCGGCGAAGTGGGCGCGAAGGTCCGCGAGGCCGGTTTCCAGCTGCTGTACCACAACCACGATTTCGAGTTCGTGAAGCTCCCTGACGGCACGGTGGGTTACGACTACATTTTCTCCTCCAACGCACGCGAGAATGTCCAGAACGAACTGGATGTCTGCTGGGCAGACTATGCGGGCTTCGACCCGGTCGAGGTCTTGAAGAAGTATGCCGGCCAGACCCCGGTCGTCCACATGAAAGACTACTATCTCGAGGGCAAGCTCAGCAAGGCTCCGTATGCGCTGATCGGCATTTCGACCGACAATTCCATGAAGGATGACGGCGGTTGGTTCGAGTATCGTCCGCTGGGCGACGGCCAGGTGGACATCCCGGCGGTCCTGAAAGCTGCGATCGACGGTGGCAGCCAGTGGCTCTGCGTCGAGCAGGATGAGCCCAACAAGGGCCTGACCCGCCTCGAAGGAGTGGCCAAGAGCGTCAAATACTTAAAGAGCCTCGACTTGATGTAGGCTGATCCAGGATTGCCAGAAGGCAAGATGGGAGGGCAATTGCCAGGCGTGACAGCCGAAGGGCAGTTGCCCTCCATTGCGTTCATATAGGAGCGCGGGCTGGCGCTCGAAAGAGAAGGCAAGCGCCTCGTCCGGAGAAGGGATGGCGGCTTGCAGGGAGGTGTATTTCTGCAGGGAGAAGACGGTGTCTTCGTAGATGCGACCGTCCCGGGCGGCTATCAGAAGCCGCTCCTGGGTGCGGTAGATGGGGAATTTGCGGGCGACGGATCCGCAGGCGCGGTCCCGAATCAGGGCTTTCAGCACCGCGGGGGTCAGGATGCTTCCGGAAGCCTCGAGCGTCCGGAGACAGAATGAGATCTTGCGGAGGGAGAAACCGCCGTTGCCGACGGCCTTGAAGCGGAGCTGCGACGCTTTCTGGGGCTGCCCCAGGATCCAGGGGGCGCCGACATAATCGTAGCCCTTGCTGCACCAATCATCCAGCTCATCCCGGAAGACCCAGGCGTCCAGCTGGTAAATGAGCAGATAGTCATGGCTGGCGGCGAAGCGCCGGTAGAAGTCGGGAAGAAGGCAAAGGCGGTTATACGCTTCCAGTGAAGCGAAGAAGGATT
>CAMJHJ010000063.1 GCA_946405485.1 uncultured Bacteroidales bacterium
TCATGACTAACCAACATTTTATACAAAGCTACGATTATTTGCGTTAAGAAACAATTGCCGGATTCGGAGGCAGACAATTCCGGACTGCATTCCCCCGAAGGGGTTAAACCTTCCGCAGTCCGGAATTGTCTGCCTCCGAATCATTTGCCGATGTCATTTAATAATCGTACCTTTGCCGCCGAAATCGGGACGGAACCGTCCCGTGGGGACAGGAGCCCGCCTGACAAGCGCTCCACCCCGTGTTCTTGAAACCACGTAAAAAACAAGAGTTTGACATGTCAAAATTCAGCACCCGTTTCCTGGTGATGGCCGTGACGTTGATCGTCTGCCTGATCACCTCCAATTTCTTCGTTCCCCGCGTCTGGCAGGTTGCCGGGCTGCCTTTGCAGCTTTCCGGCGCCGTCCTGCTGTTCCCTGTATCCTACATCCTCAATGACTGCATTACGGAGGTGTACGGCTACAAGAAGTCGCGTTTCGTCATTTGGCTGGCTTTCGCCCTCAGTGCCTTCGTCGCCGTGATGTCCCAGCTGGTCTGCTGGCTGCCCGCTCCGCTCGAAGAGGGAAGCAAACCCATCGCTGAGAGCTTTAATTCTCTTTTCTCGATGGTCCCCAAGACGACGGCCGCTTCTTTGGTCGCATTCCTCTGTGGCTCCACGGTCAACGCCTGGGTGATGAGCCGGATGAAAGTCAACAGTGAGGGCAAGTCTTTCGGACTTCGTGCCATCCTTTCTTCCATCGCCGGTGAGCTGGCGGATTCCGTCATCTTCTTCCCGATCGTGTTCTGGAACATCATGCCGCTGCCCGCCGTGCTCAAGATCGCAGGCATGCAGGTACTCGCCAAAGTCCTCTACGAGATCATCGTCCTGCCGTTCACGACCTGGTTCGTCCGTTATGTCAAGAAGGTCGAGGGCATCGATACGTATGACCGCGGCATCAATTATAATCCTTTCAAGATTTCAGACATCGAATAATATGAGTGACAGAAGCAAGGAAGGCCTGGAGGCCCTGGGCCACAAGACCGCCTATACCGACAATTATACCCCGGAAGTGCTGGAAACCTTTGAGAACCAGCACCCGGACAATGATTATTGGGTCCGTTTCAACTGCCCCGAGTTCACCACGCTCTGCCCCATCACAGGGCAGCCGGATTTCGCCGAGATCCGCATCAGCTATATTCCCGGCGTGAAAATGGTGGAGAGTAAGAGCTTGAAACTCTATCTGCACAGTTTCCGGAATCACGGCGATTTCCACGAGGATTGCGTCAATACGATCATGAAGGACCTGCGTGATTTGATGGAGCCGAAATACATCGAGGTGACCGGTTTCTTCGTCCCCCGCGGAGGTATCTCCATCTATCCCTTTGCCAACTGGGGCCGGCCCGGTACGAAGTACGAAGCCCTGGCGGAGCAGCGTTTCGCCACGCACGAATAATCCCTATAAATGGCGATTGACACCCTTTGGCTGATGCTGTAATTTTGCAGCTGTAAAGCCAAAGAGAGATTGGTATGACCATAGATAAGATGGACATCGGCCGGGAGGCCATTGTCTTGAGTGTCGGAGGAGTGGGTTCCACCCGGATGCATTTTCTGGGCATGGGCCTGATTCCGGGCGTCCGGCTCAAGGTTGTCGGACGTGCTCCGATGGGTGACCCTATCGAAATCCAGATCCACGGTTATGCGCTGACGCTTCGTAAGACGGATGCGGCTGATATCGAGGTGCATCTTCTCGAGGCCGGTACGCCGGAGGACCCTGCCGATAATCCGACGGATAAAGGATATAATGCCTACCTGCATGAGCACAATGCCCATCCGGGTCTTGGTGAGGGGGGCAAATACCATTCCCGTGACCATGAGAATCCACTCCCGAAGGGAACGGTCCTCAGTTTTGCCCTGGCCGGCCAGCAGAATTGCGGTAAGACCACGCTGTTCAATGTCCTGACGGGATCCAACCAGCATGTGGGCAATTTTCCCGGCGTCACCGTGGACCGCAAAGACGGCGTGATCCGCGGTTATCCCGACACGACCATTACCGACCTTCCCGGTATTTATTCCCTCACACCCTATACGGCCGAGGAACTTGTCTCCCGGGAGTTCATCCTGGATGAGAAAACGAAGGGACTGATCAACATCGTTGACGCCGGCAACATTGAGCGGAATCTTTACCTGACGCTGCAGTTGATGGAGCTGGAAGTGCCGATGGTGCTGGCACTCAATATGATGGATGAGGTCCGGGGCAACGGCGGATCCATCCGGATCAACGAGATGGAACGGATTCTGGGCATTCCGGTCGTCGGCATTTCCGCCGCCAGGGAAGAGGGCGTGGACGAGCTCGTCGAGCATGCGGTCCATGTCGCCCGTTACCAGGAAAAGCCGGCGCGCACGGACTTCTGCGCCGAAGATGACCATGGCGGGGCGGTCCATCGCTGTCTCCATGGCGTGATGCATCTGATCGAGGATCATGCCCGGGCTGCCCGCATCCCTGTCCGTTTTGCGGCCAGCAAACTGATCGAAGGGGATACCTGGGTGGAGACGGCTCTCCATCTGGATCAGAATGAGAAGGAAATGATCGAGCACATCATCTTGCAGATGGAGGAGGAACGCGGTCTCGACCGTGCCGCCGCCATCGCCGATATGCGCTACAATTTCATCCAGCGCCTCTGCCGTGAAACGGTAGTGAAGCCGCGGGAGAGTAAGGAATACCTCAGGAGCCGCCGGATCGATAAGGTTCTGACCGGGAAGTGGACGGCGATTCCGATCTTCCTGCTCGTCATGTCCCTCATTATCTGGCTGACGATCGATGTGCTCGGAGCCCCGTTGCAAGAATGGCTCGACCAGGGCATCAGCTGGCTCGGGGCTGTGGTCGGGGGTGCTTTGGAACGCTGGCATGTCAATGAAGTCGTGCGTTCCCTGGTCGTCGATGCCATCTTCGGCGGCGTGGGATCGGTGGTCAGTTTCGTCCCGATCATCATTATCTTGTTCTTTTTCCTTTCCATGTTGGAGGACAGCGGATACATGGCGCGCGTGGCGTTCGTAACCGATCATGCCCTCCGGAAGATCGGCCTTTCGGGCCGGAGTATCGTGCCCCTGCTGATCGGTTTAGGCTGCTCCGTTCCGGGCGTGATGGCGACCCGTACACTGCCTTCCGCCAAGGACCGCATGAAGACGATCCTGCTTATCCCTTTCATGAGTTGTTCGGCCAAATTGCCGATATATGCCTTTTTTACCAGTGCATTCTTCCCCGGCCATGGGGGACTGGTGCTGATTTGCCTGTATCTTCTGTCGATCGTGACCGGTATTTTCGTCGCGCTGCTGGATAAATGGCACGCCGGCAAGCATTCCGAACCGGCGCCGTTCATCATGGAACTGCCGAATTACCGTCTTCCGCAGGCGCGCAATGTCGGCCATCTGCTTTGGGATAAAACCAAAGATTTCCTCCAGCGCGCCTTCACCGTCATCTTTGTCGCCACGCTGGTGATCTGGTTCCTGCAGACGCTCGACTTCCACTTCAATATGGTGGAGAACGGGGAAGGGAGCATGCTGGCCTGGGTGGCCGGCCTGCTCGCGCCGCTCTTCGCTCCGCTGGGGCTGGGAGACTGGCGGGTCGTGACGGCCTTCATCTCCGGCTTCCTGGCCAAGGAGAGCGTCGTGTCCACGATGGAGATCCTGGATGTGCTGTCGACCCTGACGGTCGCCACGGCCATTCCTATGTTGGTGTTCAGCCTGCTGTATACGCCTTGCGTTGCAGCAGTGGCTTCCGTTAAGCGCGAGCTGGGTGGAAAATGGGCGATTGCCATGGTCTTATTCCAATGCCTGGTCGCCTGGATCGTCGCCTTCCTGGCTTATCGTGTGGCCTTATTGTTCTTCTGATATGAATCTGGCAAGCATCCTGATCCTGGCCCTGGTCCTGCTCGCGGCCGTCCTTGCCCTCCGCGCCATGCGGCGGGGCAGAAAATCCGGCTCCTGCAGCTGCGGCTGCGAAGGCTGCTCCTGCCGGGATCTCTGCGACAGGCGCTAGGCCTTTCTCTTCCTGTATTCGGAGGGTATCATCCCCGTGTGCGTCTTGAAGAATTTGTAGAAGACGGACTGGTTGGGGAAATGCAGTTGGAAAACGATCTCTTTGATGCTGAGGTCTGAGTATCTCAGGAGGTTCTTGGCTTCCAGGATGACGAAAGAGTTGATCCAGTCCGGAGCGGAACGTCCCGATGCCTGCTTGATGAGTTTGGAGAGGTATTTCGAAGTCAGGCATAGTTTCTCCGCATAGAATCCGACCCCCCGTTGGGACGAACTGTACTCGCCGACGAGGGCGATGAAGCGGTCGAAGAGGATGCTCAGCCGGTCCGACGTGCCGCTCGTGGCGGGTGTCGCGGCCGTGAGATTGCTCCGCCATACATCCGCTGACATGTAGGTCAGGGAAGAGATGAGCGCGCCTATGACATCCTTGCGGTTGTGAAGCGGGGATTTGATGATCTTGACTGCCAGGTTGAGGTAGTCCTCCGCGATGTCACGCTGGTGCGGATTGAGGGTAATGACGGGTGTCTGCATCAGGTGGATGGAGTCCTGGAATGACTTGTTGAAGTCGAAGCGGATGTTCTGCATGAAATCCCGGGATACCAGGATGATGATCACGTTGTGTCCGCTGAGGTCCTCCTCTCCGGGAATGGAAATGTTCACGATGTTGCCGGGCAGGTTGATGAATACCGAGTCCGGATGCATGTCGTAGGTCTTCAGGTTGACAGTCACTTTCAGATGGCCGCTGAGACAATACATGGAGAAGAAGCCGTCGAAGCGGATCGGCTCGCTGATTGCTTCAACGGCTGCGCGGCTTTGTTCGATCTCTTTGCCGTTGATCTGGCAGATCATGAAGTCGTCTCCCAGCGTGTTCCCCTCGAACTGGGGGAAGTGGCGCCGGATCTTGGACAGGGTGAGGACGGGCAGGGAAGTGTTCATGGCGCTTGCGTTTTCTGCAAAGATAGTTTTTTCTTGGTATTTTATCATTATGGGCGAAAATTCGTCCAAAATATGATTTATTCCTTCCAAGGTATTTCATTTTGGATAAATTCTGGCAAATTCTTTGATGCGTGATTCCCCCTCGAAAACTGAAATGAAAAGTGTCGCTATGATGAAAAAACTGAACATGATGAGTTTCGGACTGGCCGTCCTTTGTCTGAGTGTCGGCCCGCTCCACGCGCGGGATGACGCTCCGGACCATGCCGCCGGGACACCCTATACGCTGGAAGAATGCCGGCAGATGGCGATCAGCCGCAATCACGAACTCGAGCAGGCCCGGACCCGGATCGAGATGGCCCGTTATGACAGGAATATTGCCCGCGCACAGTATTTCCCCAATATCAGCGCGACCGGTGCCTATCTGTACAACGGCCGTGACATCTCCTTGATCTCGGATACGCAGTCGGCCGCCCTGCTGGGCGCGGGCGACGCACTGCAGGCCAAAGTGACGGATATCTATAACTCGATGTTCGGCACGATCGGTGACTTCGGCCAGAAGGTCGTCACGGACTGGAATTCGATGAAAGGCCATTTCCAGGGCTTCCTGCAGGCCAATCCCGAACTGGCGGCCCAACTGATGCAGAGCCCGTCCTGGCAGGCCCTGATGCAGATCGCCGGGCAGATTGATCCGGAGGGCTTCTTTTCCCGGTTGATCCCGGCCTGCCCGGATGTCGCTACTCCGGTCGGAGGCATCGCCCGGGAGATCGACGAGACCCTCCATCCGGACTTGCGCAACATCTGGGCCGGGGCAGTCACCGTCCAGCAGCCGGTCTTTGTCGGCGGCAAGATCATCTATTCGAATCAGATGGCTGCCCTGGCCGTGGAGCTGGCCCGCTCCCGCTATGACATGGCGCACGCTGACGTCATCCTGGACGTGGACCAGGCCTACTGGCAGATTGTCAGTGTGGCTGCCAAACTGGATCTCGCGCAGGCCTATGCGGACCTGTTGCATCAGCTGGAAAAAGATGTCGAGGCTTCTGTGTCGGCAGGCTTGATGACGCAGGCGGATGCCTTGCAGATCAAGGTCAAGGCCAACGAGGCCGATATGATGCGCACCAAGGCTGAAAACGGCCTGAGTCTCTCCAAGATGCTGCTCTGCCAGCGGATCGGACTCCCGCTGGAATCCCAGATCCGCCTCGCCGATGAGGGGACGGATGTCGTGCCGGCACCCCAGCCCGGCCCCGTGAAGGACCTGGATGCGATCTATGCGGACCGGCCCGAGACCCGCAGCCTGGATCTGGCGTCCAAGATCTATGACAAGAAAGCGCTGATCGCCCGGGCGGATATGATGCCCAAGGTGGCGCTGACGGCCAACTACATCGTCTCCAATCCCAATCTCTACAACGGGTTCCAGAAGAGTTTCGAAGGAATGTTCAATGCCGGCGTATTGGTCAACGTCCCGCTTTTCCACGGCTTCGAGGCGCGTAGCAAGTACCGCAAGGCCAGGGCTGAAGCGACCCTGTACCAGTCCCAGCTTGCGGAGGCCCGCGAGAAGATCGAACTCCAGGTGACCCAGCAGCGCAAGCTGCTCACGGAGTCGCTTGAGAAACTTGAGATGACCGAAAACAACCTTTCCCACGCCGAGGAAAACCTGCGTACTGCCACGATCGGCTTCGAGGCGGGCGTGATCCCGACGCAGACCGTGCTGGCCGCACAGACAGCCTGGCTCCAGGCCCATTCCGAGTATATCGACGCCGGAACGGAACTGCAGATGGCGGCTTCCAACCTTTCCAAGGCGGAAGGTAACTTCAATGGCAATGAATAAAAAGTAACTGATATGGCAAAGAAAAACTACAACCTGATCATCGGCCTGAGCGCCCTCGTGGCCATCGTCCTGATCATTTCATTCGTCGGCTACTGGGTCAGCAAGCCCAAACCGCACGTCATCCAAGGCGAGGTCGAGGCGACCGATTACCGTGTCTCCTGCATGGTTCCCGGCCACGTGACCGAACTCTATTTCCGGGAGGGCCAGCAGGTCCACAAGGGCGATACGGTCGCATTCATCGATTCTCCGCAGGTAAGAGCCAAGCTCGCGCAGGCGCAGGCGGCCCGGTCGGCCGCGATGGCGCAGCGCAGCAAGGCGAGCAACGGCGCGCGCCAGGAGCAGATCGCCGGCGCCTATGAACTCTGGCAGCAGGCCCTGGTCCAGGAAGATGTCATGAAGAAGTCCCTGGACCGCGTCCAGAAACTCTATGACGAGAAGGTCGTCGCCGCCCAGAAATATGACGAGGTCAAAGCCAAATACGACGCCTCCGTCGCGCAGGCCCGTGCGGCCAAGAGCCAGTATGACATGGCGCTGGCCGGTGCCCGCAGCGAGGACAAGGCTGCCGCTGCGGCGCTGGTTCATCAGGCGGAGGGAGCCATCCAGGAGGTGGATTCATACCTGAACGAGCTGTATCTCATCTCTCCGGCTGACGGCATCGTCTCCAGCGTCTATCCCAAGCAGGGTGAACTGGTGGGCCAGGGATCTCCGGTGATGACCGTGACCGACCTGGCGGATGTCTGGTTTACCTTTAATATCCGGGAGGACCAGCTCCACGGAATGAACGTGGGTGACGTGCTGACCGTGAGCGTGCCCGCCCTGGACGGTGCCACCTTGCAGGCGAGCGTCAACTACATGGCCGTGCGGGAATCGTATGCGACCTGGAAGGCGACCAAAGAGACCGATATGTATGATGCCAAGACCTTCGAGGTCCGGGCCGTCCCTGCGACGGCGCTTCCGGGCCTGTGTCCCGGCATGACCGTTCTTGTGACTGACAGGCAGAAATGAGTTTCTTTAGGAAAATAGACCGCGTCGTGAGACGGGAGCTGAGGATCTGGGCCCGTCGGCCCATCTATATCCTCGGGTCAGTCTTCGTGATGTCGTTCTGTACCGTCTTCTACCTGAGTTTCCTCAGGGAGGGAGTCCCGTCGGAAGTGCCGATCGCCGTCGTCGATCTCGACCGCAGCTCGACCTCACGCAATTTCTGCCAGCAGCTGGATGCCACGCAGTTGGGGAAGGTCATCCTCTACGATGACTTCTCATCTGCACGGGCGGACCTGCAAGGCGGCAAGGTGACTTCGGTCTGCCTGATCCCGGAGGGATTCAACCGCGACATCCAGTCGCAGCGGCAGCCGACCTTCACCTTTTATGTCAACGGACTGTATTTTCTGGGCGGGTCGCTGGCCTGGAAGGATATCCTGACGATGATCAACCTCACGTCCGGTGCCGTCCAGCGGGAGGTCCTCCGGATGAAAGGTGTTCCGGAAAGCAAGATCATGGGCGAACTCCGCCCGGTGGACATCGATGTCCACCAGATCGGCAACCCGACGATGAACTACGGTGCCTACCTGGCCAACATGATGATCCCCGGGATGCTCCAGATGGTCATCGTCATCGTATTGATCTACTCGCTGGGCGCGGAAATGAAATACGGCACCGGACGCCATCTGCTGCATTCCGTCGGCGGGGACATTTATGCGGCAGTCAGCGGCAAGCTGGCCTTGTACACGCTGCTCTTCACCGTGATCGGCTGGAGCATCGAGGTGATCCTCTACAAGTGGATGCATTTCCCGCTGGCGGGACATTTATGGGAGATGCTCCTGGCCTGTTTCCTGCTGGTGGTCGCCTCGGAGAGCGTTGCGGTGCTGATCGTCGGCTGTGTGCCAGTTTGCCGTTTTGCACTGAGCATCGGCGCCCTGTACAGCGTGCTCGGCCTCTCTCTGACGGGATTTACCCTGCCGGTGGAGACGATGCCTGCCGGACTGCACGGAATGTCCATGGCCTACCCGCTCCGTCACTATTATGACTTCTATGTGCAGGTCGGCATTTTCGACGGCGGGTTTGCCGCATGGTATCCGCAGGCGGTGATGCTGCTGTTGTTCTGCTTCTTGCCCTTCCTCGTCATGAAGCGGCTGGCGGATGCTTATGAATATATGGAATATGAAAGGAACTGAGACCTATCTGGGAAGATGGCTGCGCGACACACTGCACATCTTCAACCTCGAACTGGGAGCCATTCTCCGCGACGGAGGCGTGATGATCATATTCATCGTGGCCGGGTTCCTGTACCCGATCCTGTACAATTTCGTCTACAAGAACGGGATCCTGGAAGATACGCCCATCGCCGTGGTGGACGATGCCGGTTGCAGCGATTCCCGCCGCATGATCCGCGAAATGGATGCCACGCGTGAAATCGACATCGCCTATCATTGCGCGGATATGGAAGAGGCGAGAGATTTGTTCCAGAAACGCAAGGTCAACGGCATCATCTGGTTCCCCTCGGACTTCGGTGAGCGTCTCACTTACCACGAGACGGCGACCTTCAGCATCTACGCCGATATGAGCAGTTTCTTGTATTACAAGAATTTGCTGATGAGCTCCGAGTTCGTGATGCTGCACGAGGTCAACCAGATCAAGATTGAGCGATTGTCCTTCGACGGGCTGACCGACCAGCAGGCGGATGCTTCCGTCCACGCGGTGCGCTACGAGGACGTCAACCCTTACAACCGCGCCTTCTCCTACAGCATCTTCCTGATCTCGGCCATCCTCCTGCTGATCATCCAGCAGGTGATGTTCTACGGGATGAGTATGTCCGTCGGTACGATGCGCGAAGAAAACCGCAGTTTCGCGACATTGCCGGATACTTTGCGGGGCCGCGGTGTCGGCCGGGTCGTGCTGGGTCGCGGCGCCGTGTACTGGCTGATCTTCATGATCATCGGCATCTATGTGGCCTGTATCGTGCCCGCGATGTTCCGCTTCCCCCAGCGGGGAAGTTTCTGGGATATCCTGGTGCTCCTGGCCATCTTCGTCACGGACTGCGTGTTCTTCTCGATGACCTGGAGCACGCTGGTGACCCGGCGCGAGTCGGCCTTCCTGCTGTTCCTGTTCATGTCGCCGGTCTGCGTGTTCCTGACCGGATTCAGCTGGCCGACGACCGCTTTCCCGACAGTCTGGAAATGGTTCTCATACCTGTTCCCGTCCACGTATGGCTGCCAGGCCTTCATCAACCTCAATACGGCCGGTGCGGACTTGCAGATAGTGGCACCTTTGCTCCGGTCGCTGTGCATACAGGGCATCGTGTACTTCACCCTGGCCTGCGTGGCGGTATATGTCGAGAACTTCGCCTTGAAAAGGAAAGATAAGATTGCTCTTTCGTGATTTTTTCGATAAATTGCCGTTGATTTCGAATCAACGGCAATTTATCTATGAAGATCTTGACTTTCGTTCTGGCTGTCCTGCTGTCGGGCTATGCGACCGGCACGCAGACGGCTCCCGCTGGCGATGAGTGGCAGTCTCCCCATCAACTGTCTTTGAATAAGGAACTTCCGCATGCGTGGTTTTTCTCTTTCCCCGACGTGGAATCCGCCCGGAAGGTCCTCCCCGAGCACAGCGCCTACTGGAAAAGCCTGGACGGGGAGTGGAAGTTCCATTGGGCGCCGGATCCGGAGCACCGGCCGGCTGACTTCTACAAGGCGGATTTTGATGATTCGGCCTGGGATCTGATCCCGGTCCCTTCCAATTGGAACGTCGTCGGGATCGGCAAGGACGGGAGCCAGAAGTACGGCATGCCCCTGTATGTCAATATCGGTGTGCCGTGGTGGACGGAATGCAAGCCGGACGACTGGCGTCTTGGCGTGATGCGGACCCCGCCCGAGGACTGGATGGCTTACAAGAACCGCAACGAGGTCGGCTCTTATCGCCGGCATTTCGAGTTGCCCGCCGACTGGGCGGGGAAGCGGGTTTTCCTCAATTTCGACGGTGTGGATTCGTTCTTTTACTTGTGGGTCAACGGACGGTATGTAGGTTTCTCCAAGAATTCCCGCAACCTGGCGCAGTTCGATGTCACGGAGTGGGTCAAGCCCGGCGACAACCAGCTGGCGGTCGAGGTGTACCGTTTCTCCGACGCCGGCAACCTGGAGGCGCAGGACATGTTCCGGCTGCCCGGCATCTTCCGGACGGTGGCGCTGGAGGCAAAACCGCAGGTCGCTGTGCGGGACGTCCGCGTCGATCCCTCGATGACTTCGCTCCGGGTCGCGGCCGAGATTACGGGCGCCGCGGCCGGACAGACACTGCATTACCGCCTCTATGAGAACGTCCTCTATGAGGATGACAACGCCCTGGTCGCCGAGTTCGACGCCCAGGCGCCGGTCTGCACCCTGTCCTATCCGGAAGCGAAACCTTGGTCGGCCGAGGCGCCACAGCGTTATACCCTTGTCGGCGAGTTGAAAGATGCCTCCGGACAGACGCTGGACATCTTCTCGACGATCGTCGGCTTCCGGGAAGTCTGCATCAAGGATACGCCGGCAGCTGAGGATGAATTCAGCCTGGCGGGCCGCTACTTCTATCTGAACGGCAAGACGGTCAAGCTGCGCGGCGTCAACCGGCATGAGACCGAGCCTTCCATGGGGCACGCCATCACACGCGAGGTGATGGAGGAGGAC